>CAYZMZ010000095.1:0-9796 GCA_964479655.1 uncultured Planctomycetaceae bacterium | reverse complement strand
AAAATCAAGTAGCCATAGTATAAATCCTGCCCCCCCTGTTACTTCACCATTTTTTCCAAAGGAGAATAAATGAAACATTTGTTTACTGATTTTATTGCAGCTGCCGTATTTCTGACAGCTGGTTTTATTCAAGCTCAGGAAGCGGGCTCTGTTCAAACCCCGGCTCCGGTTTCAGCTCAAGCTTCAGATTCGGCACCGGTTGAACAGCCGACCCCGATTGACGTGTTATTTGTCGGGGATTCAATTACCGATTTTTGGGATAATCCCGGTCGCGGCTTGGAAGTATACAAGCAGTATTACGATGGTCCTCGTCGGGTAATCAATATCGGCGTTTCTGGAGATGTATGCGCTCAAACAATGGCTCGACTGGATCAGCCCAAAGTCGCTAATATTAAGCCGACTATGATTCAGCTGCTTATCGGAACAAACAATCTCAATCGCGGGGGCGAAACAACGCCTGCTTTTATCGTTCCCAGTATTAAGGGAATTCTGGATAAATTACAAGCTAAATGGCCCGAAGCTAAAATCGTTCTGTTGGGTATTTTACCCCGTGGTATTAAACCGGACAATTCGTATCAGGTTAGAATCAATGAAATCAACGCTCAGCTGGAAAAAATGGCTGACGGCAAAAAGATTATTTATCGCGACATCAGCAAGGAATTTCTGAAAGAAAACGGCGAATTGAATCTGGATTTAATGCCGGATCAATTGCATCCCAATACCGCCGGGTACAAAGTATGGGCGAAGGCGATGGAACCGACGTTCAAAGAAATTTTAGGCGGAAATGCCGTTAAACAAGGGGCGGTTGGTTCTGGTTGGTGGCAGAATCGATTTAAACAAAAGCAGGAATTGATCAAACAGGCAAATGGACAAATAGACCTTGTTTTGCTTGGCGATTCGATAAATCATAACTGGGAAAATCAGGGAAAAGCCGCCTGGGAAAAGTATTACGCGCCCCGGAAAGCAATTGGTCTGGGTTTCAGCGGCGATCAAACGCAGCATGTTTTATGGCGTTTGAATAACGGGGAAATGGAAGGCTATACCCCGAAGCTGGTTGTTTTGATGATTGGAACCAATAATATCGGGCATCGTAATTGCACGCCGCGTCAAACGGTTGAAGGTATTCGTGCGATTTTGGAAACCTTGGGCGATAAATGGCCGGAAACAAAAGTCTTGCTGCTGGCTGTCTTCCCGCGCGGAGCGGACGAAAACGACCCGTTACGCAAGGCGGTCAACGAAATTAACGAAGGCTTACCCGCTTTAGCCGACGGAAATCGGGTTACTTTTATGAATATCAACGATAAGTTTTTAGACGAAAACAAGGTTCTTTCGCGCGATATTATGCCTGACTATCTTCATCCTTCCAAACAAGGACATTTTATTTGGGCAGAAACCATTGAACCGTTTGTCAAACAGACCTTGGGCGATTAGTTGAGGCGCAACGATTCTGTTTGCGTTTCCACGTAATTGAAAATCGTACTTGCGGTCGCGTTTTGTAGGGCGGTATATTTGTCGCTATTACACGTCGCTATTTTTGTCAAGGCGATTTTGATCTTTTACGCAAAAATGCTATTGATTATTTCCGAATAAAGACTTATACTGTAAACACGTGATTTTTTCTCGGAAACGCCGCCATTTCGACCTTTTTTGCTGGTTGGAAATCGATGTTGACAGGAAACAATTGAAAAAATTCAAACGTATTTGATATACATATACACTGATATAAATTTATATATTATTTTCATGTCAGCAAGGAAGGCGGTTTAACGTTTATTATGTTTTTATTGGGAACAGACGAAGCGGGCTACGGACCGAACCTCGGACCGTTGGTAATTTCAGTTTCCGCCTGGAAGATTCCGCGCCCGTTATCGGGACCGCAGCTGTACGAGATGCTCTATCCGGTTATTTTACCGGCAAGTAAAAAAAGGGAACTTGCGAAATACCCCGCTTCGTTTTTACTCGACGATTCCAAAAAACTCTATGCCGGACGGCATAATTCCGAGGGATTAAAGCATCTGGAATACGCGCTTCTGTCCTGCTTGTTTTGTCTCAATAAAATCGGGACTGCCGCCGATACGACCGACGTCTACAACGCTCTGTGCGATAAAAACAGTTGTTTTGAAATGCCGAATCGGAGCAATTCAAGAGCCGATAATCATTTGCAGGGGTCTTTATTTGATACGGTAAACGAAACGTCTGCAAACCAAAATACAACTGATTTTCCGATACCGGATTGGGAAATACCGGGCGCTCAACCCGTTCCGATAGACGCGCAATCAGAACGATTAAAGGCGATTATCGAATCGTTTGCCGAGATTCAAAAATCAACGGGAATCCAATTAACCGACTTGCGTTCCGACGCGGTTTTTCCCGCTCGATTTAATGCCCTGTGCGAGTACTGGGGAAATAAATCGACTTTACTGTCTAAAACGACACTGAAATTATTGGAATCGGTCTTATTCAACTGCAACGATATAACCGAAATTTGGTGCGATAAACACGGCGGACGAGATCGCTACGCAGACTTGCTGTCGCATCAGTTTCAGACGGAAATTAGCGTTATAGAAGAATCCCGCTCGATTAGTTCGTATTCTTTTAACTGGCGCGGATTTGACAGACAAATTCATTTTCAGGCTAAAGGCGACTGCGCCCCGGCAGGCGCGCTGGCTTCTATCGCGTGCAAGTATTTACGCGAATTATTTATCAATCAGCTAAACGATTACTGGACTAAACTTATTCCCGATTTACTTCCGACAGCCGGCTATCCGGTAGACGCCAAGCGATTTCTGGAAGATATTCGTCCGAAACTCAATGTTCCGCTGGAAGTTCTCTGGCGAAATCGATAGAATAAAAGGTTGTTTGATTCCGGGTGTCCGAAATCAAAACGACGCAAGAGGAAAAAATCACGTAGTTCTCGTCTAAACAGGCGAGATTATTAAGAATTTAGAAATCAATCGCGATTTTGCGGAAGCATTTCAAAAAAATTCGGGAACGTTTTCGACGTACATTCCGGATTTTCTATCTCAACAGAGGGGATTTTTAGCCCCGCGACGGCAAAGCTCATCGCCATTCTATGATCGTTGTAAGTTGCAATTCGAGCCGGTTTGTACTGTTCGACAGGCAGCGGCCAGATTTTTAAGCCGTCGTCAAACTCGTCAACTCTAGCTCCGAATTTCCGCAATTCCGTACACAGGGCTGAAATTCTATCCGTTTCCTTTACCCGCATGTTGGCTACGTTTCGGATTGTGGTAGGCGAATCGGCAAACAGAGCCGTGACGCCCAAAGTTTGGGCTGTATCGCTGATATGGTGCATATCAACATCTATTCCATGGAGAACATTTGTTCGGTGAACAACTGTTGCGTTTCCTTCTTCGTAAACATCGCACCCCATTTGTTTCAGACAATCGACAAAACGAATATCGCCTTGCAAAGCGGAATGAGTTAAGCCGTTTACTTTTACGGTTCCTGAAACGATAGCCGCGGCGGCGAAAAAGTAACTTGCCGCCGACGCATCGGGTTCTATGGCGTAATTTATCCCGCAATATTGCTGATTGCCGGGAATAAAAAATTGCTGCGGCTGCGGTTCGGTAACCGTTGCTCCAAAAGCACGCATGACAGCAATCGTCATGTCTATATACGGACGAGAAACCAATTCGCCGGTTACGGTAATCGTTGTATCGTTTTTCAAGCCGACCGCCGCGATAAGTAAGCCGGAAAGAAATTGGCTGGAAATATTACCGGCAACGCACGTTTGTCCGCCGTTGGCGTTGGCGTGAATTTGAAGGGGCGGAAATCCGTCGTTTTGCAGATATTTGATTTCTACGCCCCATTGACGCAGGGCGTTCACCAAATCGCCAATCGGCCGCTGACGCATTCGCTCTATGCCGTCAAGAGTAAAAATTCCGTGCGAATGAATTACCGCCGCGGCAAGAAATCGGATGCTCGTCCCGCTGTTTCCTAAAAACAACTCCGCTTGACTTGCGGGAAATAAACCAGAACAGCCGATTATTCGCGCGGAATTATCCGATAGATTTTGTTCAGCGGTAACCCCCAGCTGCTGGAGTGCCCCGCGCATATAGCGGGTATCGTCGCTGTCCAAAACGCCGGTTAGAACCGATTCCCCTTTGGCCAAACCGGCGATAACAAACGCCCGATTGGTTATACTTTTGGAACCGGGCGGCGTAATTTCAAAATCCAGCGGAGACGCAATCGTCTGTATTTGCTTTATGTTCATGCTGTATTTATGTTCTGTCTTAGAATCGGGGGATAAACTTCAAGTCTAAAGCCAGGGTCCAAACCATCAAGGCCAGCAGTAAAAACAGACCGATGTAAGACAGAATAACCATAACGCTTTCCGGCGGAGGCGTTCCGGTAATCCATTCCCAGGTTAAAAAGACGACGTGTCCGCCGTCTACTACCGGAATCGGCAACAGATTAAATACCGCCAGGTTCGCGCTGATCATACAGGTAAACAGCATCAGCATGCCCAATCCCTGATCGGCGGAGGAATACGCCATTTGCGCCAGAATAACGGGGCCGCCGAGACCTTTAACCGATACATCTTGCGTGCATAATCTTTGAATCATGCGGACTACCATGGTAAACATTTCATTTGTCTTCGCCACTCCCATGGAAACCGCCTGACCAAACGAATGCGCTTTCGCCATTGAATAAATATACGGTGTATTAATTCCTCTGTTTTGCGCGTAATATTCAGGAAGTTCTACTGCGGATAATTCATACGAACCGTTATCAGAATGAAGTTTCAACTTCGTTCCAGCAGGCATGAACTGATATTGGAATATCATACTAACCCAATTCGGACGTTCGGTTGTCATGGTAACCCAATCTGTATTTTGGTAGATTTTTCGCCATTTGGACGGCAAAACACCTACTTCCGGAGCGTTTTCCGGGAAAGGCGCGGCAATAAATTGGAATTGATCGAATACGGTTCCCGCCTTGATACCCGCTTCTTCGGCGGGCGAATTAGGCACAACGTACGACACAACGTTGGAAACCTCGTACGCTACCCCCAGTTCTGGAACTCCGATACTGCTGCCGATATTGGGCGCGAAATCCTCCGTCGGATTGATTTCAATATCGAAACTCATCTTCTTGAGGTTGTCCCGTTCAATTTCTTCCGGTTTCAACTTTATAGAACGTTCAATCCCCAGTTTTATAACGGCGGATTTGGCAATTTTCTTACCGTCTTGAGTTTGATAGATTTTCTTTTCGATCAATTGAGGAAAAGTAATCGGGTCTGAAATAGGCAAGTCGTCCAACAACGTTAAAACGTCGCCGGGTTGAACTCCTGCCAGCGCGGCAGGACTATTTGGACGCACGCCGGTCACTTTTCCCATTTTCATAATTAATCCAAATCCCCGCATCGGTCGAGGCTGAATTGTATACTGCTTGGGAGCAAATTTTTCCTTGCTTTTATCTGACGGACCTACTTCGATGGTAACCGGAATATCGCGGTTGATACGCAGTATTTCTTCAAATTGAGCGTAGTTTTGAACGGGCGTTCCGTTAATCGCTTTGATAGCAGAGCCTTGCGGAACGGACATTTTTTTCTCTTTGGGCGAATAAAACGCTAATCCTGCCGGCGAGTTCGGTTCGCCGGGCATAGATTCGACCAACTCCAAACTCATCGACCGCTGGATTCCAATGACTTGATTCATTCCGTTGCTTGCCGTTTGAATGGACGTCGATTCTAATTTGTCTGGATTGTCTGCGGTACGGTAACCGATATGAAGCCCCTCGCTGCTTTTTCCGGCTAACACGATATTGGTTTGGAGCTTTGAAAAAGTAGGCGTAGGAGTTCCGTTGACGCTGACGATTGTATCGCCCGATTTCAACCCCGCGTTCCAGGCGGGGGCTCCCGGTACGACGGTAATTTCAGGCGGATTTTCCGGAATTCCGTAGCTGACGGCAATAATTCCCGCAACAAAGGCGAAAATCGCGTTCATGGTAACACCGGCGACAATAATCGCCATGCGTTGCCAGACCGGTTTGGCCAGGTAGCTGCGCGGATCGTGAATCGCTTCCTGCTGCTGAGAAAATACTTCCTCGGAAGGCGTATCGGCGTCGTTTTTATAAATCGCCAGTTTAGAACGCTCGTATTCTTCCCGTAATTCGCCGGGATTGTCTTCCTGACCAAGCATTTTTACGTAGCCGCCCAGCGGAAATACGCCGATTCCGTATTCGGTTTCGCCCCATTGATATTTCCAGAGCTTCCAGCCGAAAAAGTCAAAGCCGATATAAAACTTTTCGCATTTTACCCCGCACGCTTTGGCTACGATAAAATGACCAAATTCATGAATAAAAATTAAGAATCCAAGCACCAAACAGACCAAAAACACGTTCCAAAGAAACGTTAAAGAAAACCAATCGACCAAATCTGCCAGAAGTATTGTATTAACCATTGATTTAATAATATGTAAATTTGACTACGAATATATAAATATACCTATCAGTCCGTCTGTTTTTACTGAAGGTATGTCTGCGTCCAGAGACGGGTTTGACAATCAACCTGAATAAGCTGCTCCAAATTGGGATGCGCTATGAAGCCGGATTGTAAATGCTCTTCTACCGCTTTACAGCAGGCAGGGACGATTTTATTAAACGGAATTTTCCCCTCGATAAAATATTCTACGGCGATTTCGTTGGCGGCGTTCATCGCGCAGGCACAACTTCCTCCCCATTTTACCACATCAACGGCTAATGACAAGGCCTTGTAACGAGGCAAAGATAAATCTGGGGCAAAAAATTCTATTTTATGATCTACCGTCCAATCCATTTTGCGGGCGGGACCGGTTGTACGGGCGGGATAGGTAAGCGCGTATTGAATCGGTAATTTCATGTCGGGAGGACTAATTTGCCCAATAATCGAGCCGTCTACGTATTCTACCATCGAATGAACGTAAGATTGCGGATGAATTACCACCGTAATTTGTTCTGCGGATAAATCAAACAGCCATTTTGCCTCGATTATTTCCAGAGCCTTGTTCATCAAGGTTGCCGAATCGATGGTAATCTTTTTCCCCATTTGCCAGGTTGGATGGGATAACGCCTGGGCTAAGGTAACGTTTTCCAGTTGCGAATCGGTAAATTCCCTAAACGGACCGCCGCTGGCAGTAAGAATAATCCGCTTGATTTCGCTTTTCTTTCCCGCTAACATGGATTGAAAGACCGCTCCGTGCTCGCTGTCAATCGGCAGTAAAGGCGCGTTGTACTGTTTGGAGGCGTTGATAACCAGTTCTCCTCCGATAACCAGACTTTCTTTATTCGCCAAAGCGACTTTTTTCGATGCCAGTAACGCCGCCATCGTACTTTTTAATCCCGCCGACCCGACAACAGCGCAGACAACGGTATCGGCTTGAGGTAATTGAGCAAGCTGAACCAACGAATCCGGTCCGGAAATTATTTGAGTTTCAGGGGGAAAAAGAGATTTATCGACGCACGCAGCCGCCTGAAAATCGGTTATTGCCACAACATCGGGCTTGAACTGCCGGGCTTGAGACGCTAATAATTCTATATTAGTATGTCCTGCCAAGGCGGCAATACGCATTTTACCTTCGGAAGCGGCGACAACTTCAAGCGTATTGCGCCCAATACTTCCTGTCGAACCCAGAAGTGCAATATTCATAGTTTTTATATCGAGTTGATCGTTCCTTGGATCAAACGTCAGTACCGTTAAACGACAAACAATAAAACAATAATACGTCTATCGATTAAATCAATAGGTTAATAATTAATAATACGTCTATCTTTTTTGGGGGAATGGAACGTCTGATTGATAAAACGACAATCTCATCAGGAGAGATAAAATTAAAGGGAAATCCCATTAAATTGAAATTTCCCTTTTCGTTTTGAAAGCCGAATACTTATTTGGCAGGTGCCTGTAAGTTCGGACGAACGCGCTTCTGAACGTCGATTTCCAGCACACCAAAGGCGGCTTCGTGACGCTGAACCGTGAGGCTTAACGCGTGAAGCATTCGTTTGGCGGTATAGAAGTTGGTGATAATTCGCTGAGAAATGACAATCGGAGTGGTCGGAACTCCAATCGGCTGAGGATTCAAACCGAAATCAATGATTAATTCTTCCGGAGTACCGGTTACACGGCAAAAATTGGCGTAGGAGGCAATCGCCTTGTCGTCGTTAATCTGAACTTGCTGACGAGCCTGAGCCTGAGCTTCATTTTCAGGAGCGGGATTTTCTGTAGACATCTAAATTTCCTTTCTTACGAAATTGTATAAAACTACATTTTTATTAACTAAATCAAAAACAACTAATACAATTAAGACGAACAGAACGTCAGTTTTGTTCCATCTTTTTTATTTTGTCAGAAATCAATATAATAATTCAGGTTTTTCAGGTGAAGGAGCCGGCAAGGGCTTGCCGGGTAGCGAATCGTCCGATGAATCTGAAGCAACAACGGCCGTTACCGGAGTCTCAGAAACAGACTCCGATTCTTCCTGCGCATACGTTTGAGGTACGCTATTGGAAGAATTGCCGCTCCACTGAACCGATTCGCCAGTACCGGCTGAAGGGGCTGGGTTGGCTGAATTATTATTGACTGAATTATTATCGGGATTTGTATTTTCTAAAACGGAATTACTGTTGCCGGCAACCGGCGGATTGACCGAAGCGGGTGACCAGGCGGGTGTTTCCAAGGGAGCTGAATTGCCTGTTGGAGGCGGTCCGATGGAAATCGGTGTTTGAGCGAGTTGCGAACTGCCGGAACCGCAGCTGTTGGGAATCTGCTTAACTAATTCCGCTCGACGCTGGGCGATACCCGTTTGCGCAGGCATAATTTGCAGCGACTGACAGTACAACTTTGACGCCTCGGCGTACTGGCATTTCTGTTCGTAAACGTACCCCATACTATTTAATGCGCGTACGTTTTTCGGGTCGATAGCCAACGCTTGATGCAATGTTTGCTCGGCTTGATCTATCCTATTATATTCATTGTACAATCGGGCTAATTCAATTTTCGGTTCTACGCTGCCGATTTCTTGCCGATTCCAGTTTTCCAGCAACGCAAACGCCTCGTCCGGCTTTTTTTCGTCGCAGTACAGGGTTGCCAGTCCGCGATACGCCTCGGCATGAGACGGATTTCTATCCAAGCAGAGCTTGTAATACTGTTCTGCTTGCTGAAAATCGTCGGCGGAATTGGATTTAAGGGCTTTTTGATGCTCGACAATAGCCAGGTTGTAACACGCGTCGGCGTCTGAAGGACTGCTGGAGCGGGCTTTGAGAAAATAGGTTTCCGCTTGTTCCGTTTCGCCCTTATTCATGCGGCGAACGCCTTCGGCGTTAAGTGCCTGCGCGGTAAAATTCTGACAGCCGGTTGTTATTGCAACCGCCGTTATCGCGAGCACAGCTACGGCAGAAAATCCTATTTTTCTATTATTCATACGGAATATTCTAAACTATTTTTCGACTATCGACATCAATTTTCCTCAAGAATAACCTAATTTACCAAATAAATCAAGAGCAATTTTTACTTATATCGAAATATTTATACTTTTTTTACGGAATGATAAAATAACAAAAGCGTTTTTTGGGGTTGATTCCGAAATTTTCCCGTTGGACGTTGTTCGCGACGAATTTTGAATACCGCAAGCCCGTACATGGAGCACCGGCCTCGCAGAGGACTGTGCGTAATTAGGGATTCCCCGTTGGGCGTTGTTCAAGGCAATTTTACGGGAAGGCACGAAAACACGAAGTTCACGAAGAAGGGGGAATAAAGGTTGATTTTGAATACCGCTTGAATCCAACCGCGTAGCGGTTG
>CAYZMZ010000094.1:0-9797 GCA_964479655.1 uncultured Planctomycetaceae bacterium | reverse complement strand
GGCTTTGGGAGCGAAATGCTATTGCAACGGTCGTTCTTACGCCTCGTTGGGTTCCTCCAGCTGGATTGCGGTAAGCAATTCCCGTCCTCTGCTGGACGAAACGTTTAAGCCGTATGTTTTTGCTCACGTGGTTCCCGGTCAGTTTGCCTCGGCTGTTGCCGCTTTTTCTACGGGGACCACACTGCGCTGGATTCGGGATAATTTCTGTCAGGATTTAATTGCGAAGTCCGAACAGACAGGTGCTATGATGATGGGCTTAGCCGATTCGGAATCGAAAATCGGGGCGCGTGGATTGATTCTCAATCCGAGTTTTGCCGGCGGCAGCAGTTTAGAGCCGTCTAATTCCATGCGAGGCGGTCTGTTTAATATAGATTTAAGTCATACCAGAGCGGATGTAATTCGCGCCGCTTTAGAGGGAATTGCGTTAAATTTGCGCAAGGCAATCGACGCCTTGGAGCGATGTATTACCCATTCAGACGGTTTGCAAGCGAAGTTGGGTTCCCCCGAAAATCCCTGCTTGCTGGTTGGCGGCGGAGCGATAAGTCCTGTTTGGCGGAGAATTTACGCAGACGCCTTTAATCGAAGTGTTGAAAAAACCAATATAGATCAGCAGGCGGCGGCGTTGGGCGCGGCAGCCTTGGCGGCGGTCGGAATCGGACTATGGAACGATTTTTCCCCCTTGGACAAAATACACCAAACGCAAGATATTGTTCAGCCCATTCCAGAAAACGCGGAATTATACAACCGTATACTTCCTAAATTTATTCGTACTGCTGAAATGCTAACCGAGTTAAGCCGATAGAAACGGGATTGGTCCCAACGGCAATCGTTAGAAATTAAACCGTGAGTACAAACCCCGCCGCGAATAAGGGGATAAATTGTACTAATAAAGGGGGATAGAATAGTACAATAAAGGGGGATAGAATAGTACAATTCCCCTCCTGTATTTCAATAAAACCGCCGTTTCAATTCGTCCTGTTCAACAAAACAGGGCGTTCGTTTTTTTATTGATAGACGAAATCAAAACGGCGTCGATAGGAAAAAATCAAGCCACGATAGAATAATTTTATTCAATCGGCTTTTTAGAAGCGGTTTTTTTAGCCGTAGCCTTTTTGGCGGCTGTCTTTTTAGCGACAGGCTTTTTAGAAGCGGTTTTTTTGGAAACCGTTTCTTTAGGAGCGGCTTCTTTGGAGGTTGTCTTTTTTACACCGGTTTTTTTAGCTGCGGGTTTTGAATCTGCTTTTTTAGTAACTGTGTCGCCGTATTCAAGGGGGAGTTCTGGCATTTTAACAACCTTCTTTTTAGCCGATTTTTTAGTCGTCTTTTTACTTTTCGCCTTGCTGATAGCCGATTTTTTAACCGATTTCTTCTTGGAACTTGGCTCGGCAAACTGCTTTTGTAATTTAGCTAGCAATTTATAAAATGCGGTAAATGTAGACCGTTCGTTTTCAGAAATATCGTCAACATCAAAGGCGTCGTCGTTTTCAGCGGAAAAGATTTTCTCGTAGATGTCTTCTTTGATGGGAGTACGAAACGTTATGTCTGATAACTCGTCTTGAGCCATTTGCAAATCAAATTTACCGGGCCATTTTGTTGATTTCGGATAGCCGCAAAAATCGTATGCCCATTCTACCATCTGTTTATGCTGCGGGTCTTTAACATTGTTTATTTGATTGCAGAATATTTCATAACCCCAGACCCCGCCAACGTCCTCCGGGGGGCAAGAGCCAACCCCTTCGATTATTTGCGGTTCGTTTTGTTCGGATTGGAAATTACGCGAGATTACCTTAATTTGATGAAGCCAAGAATCGCCAAAGTCGTACTCGTAAGTAAATGACTTGCGTGTTCCCAACGCGGATTCCAGCGTAGTATCCTCGGACGACGGTTCTTCCTCGTCCAGTTCGATCTGAGGGTCAACGAAGTCGTCGTCTTCTAAAGGGTAACGCGTTTGTCCGAACTGAAAACTATGCAAATGTTCACTTTCCCAGCCCATGGCAGCCTGAATTATTAAGTGTAAATTATACAGCGTGGTATCCGGCGACACAGCAATCTTTCGGGTAACGGGAGTATGCGCACCGACCAGATCAATACTTAACTCAATTAATTTATACATGGTAGTAATAGTTGGGTTCCTAAAATAATAGATAAATGAAACGATCCTTTTGAAAACGACGCGGTTGTACTGGTTCCACTTTAAATTTTCCGACTTATTTTATCATAAACCAGTCGTTTCATTTCGCCTTAATCCAAAAACAGTGAGTTTTTATTCCTTCGGCGGCGAAATCAAAACGGCGTCGACAGGAAAAATCAAGTAGTCATAGTATAAAACGCCTTCAACAATGAATGTACCATGTTTTCTGTTTGATTTCAATAGCAACTTGAATCCTGTACGCAATTTTTATAAAAAATTAGAGTAAAAATAGTTTAGATATTTTAATCTGATTATTATGATAACATAATTGAGCCGATTATTCAGTTTTTTGTCCGAATAGACTGATTTTTCCTCGAATATTCCCGTTTTCTTTTCCGATTATTCCATCGAAAATTTTAAGTAAGCAATAACTTGGATTATTTTTTAATAATTCGGCGATTTTAGACTTCTTATCGCTCGAATTATACGTATAAACTTGTAGAGAAAATATTGAGTCCCGATAATAGTATACTGTTTCCACTTGACTTTTTCCGGTTTGCGTAACAAAAATCAGTCGTTTTATGTCGCCCTGATCGACAAAATAAGGGTTTAGCTCAACTTATTGGGCGAAATCAAAACGAGGTCAAGAGGAAAATTCAAGCAGTCATAGTAAAAATCCCAACAATAGCTTGGAGCATACAATGAATCTTATAACCGAATTAACGAACAATGTCCTTCTTGGCGATAATACGTTTTTGAGAATCGACACGTTATACCTCATCTGCGCGTTGGTCGGCGGAATAATTATGGTGCTTCAGTTTATTTTGATGTTGCTTGGATTTGGCGGCTTCGACGATATGGACGTTCCTTCCGATGTGCCCTCTGACTTGGACGCTCACGCGGATGTCGACGTAACTCACGGGGCCTTTTCTTTGGCACGTTATTTGAGTTTACGGGTCGTAATTGCAGCCATGGCGTTCTTTGGAGTCGTCGGTTTATGGGCAAACAGCGCGAATTTATCTCCTCAGATGGGATTTATTTCCGCTAGTTTTGGAGGTTTGGTCGCTGGATTTTGCGTGGCTTTTATTATCGGCTGTATTAACAACTTGCAGTCTGATGGAACGATGCATACGGAAAACGCCGTCGGAAAAACGGCTAGCGTTTACGTTCCGATTCGGCAAAGAAGAAGTAATACGGGCAAAATCCAGCTCGTTTTGCAAGGAAGAACCGTAGAATTGGAAGCGGTAACCGATGGCGACGATTTACCGTCTGGTACTCCTGTTATCGTACTAGGAATTATGGATTCCCAGATTGCTATTGTCCGAAAAATCTAAAATTTATTGAATTTTTTGAAATTTTCCACGCTAATCGTCAAACATATACTATACTATAGGTAATATGAATTGATTTTAACGTTTACGTAATCTGAATAAGGAGCATGTGATGAATTGTTTATTGTCCACCTCGGCTGTTGATATTACCCAGCATTCGCTATTTTATCCGGCAGTTTTTGCGGGATTGGTTTTAATTTTACTCCTCGGATTGTTTATACTTTTTATTAAATGCTATAAACGCTGTCCAAGTAATCGGATTTTGGTTATTTACGGTATGACGGAAAAGGGGAAGTCGGCGGTTTGCGTGGCAGGCGGAGCGCGATTCGTGAAGCCGTTTATTCAATCGTCTTCCTGGCTGTCTTTGGAACCGATGCAAATTGAAGTTCCTCTTCGCGGGGCGCTGTCATACGAAAATATTCGTGTAAACGTACCGAGCGTTTTTACGGTGGCGATTGGAACGTCGGAAGATTTAATGCAAAACGCCGCGATGCGTTTGCTCGGCTTGTCGTTCAACGAAACGAAAAAGCAGGCAGAAGATATTATCTTCGGTCAGCTCCGACAGGTTATTGCGTCCATGCCGATTGATGATATTAACCGGGATCGGGATAAGTTCCTGGAAAATATCCAGCATTCGCTTGAACCGGAATTGCGTAAAATCGGCTTGATTTTGATCAACGTAAATATAACGGATATTACCGATGAATCTGGGTATATTGAGGCAATCGGACAGAAAGCGGCTTCCGAAGCGATTCAAAAAGCACGCGGCGATGTTGCTGAAAACGAAAAAATGGGGGCGGTAAACGTAGCGAAAGCCGAAAAAGAACGTGCGATTAGCGTTTCTGAAGCCAATCGCGATATGAATATCGGAACGCGGGAAGCTCAGCGAGATCAGCAAATTAAAATGGCTGATCTAAATAAAGAGCAAATTATCGGTGAACAGGCGGCGGAGTACGAAAAGGAAGCGAAAGTTCGCAAATCTGAACGCGATATGAAAATTCAGGTAGCAGAATTTTCCCGACAGGAAAAAGTCGCTCAGCAGCAAGCTGAATATTTGCGGGAATCAGAAATTAAAGAGGCGGAACAAGCGATGCGTATCCGTCTGGCGGAGGCGAATGCGAAAGCGATTGAGGGCGAAAACGTTTCTCAGGGCGTAATTGCGGCCTCGAAAGCGGAATTGATGGTAAAACAGGCGGAGGCGTTCCAGGTCGGAGGAACGAAAAAGGCGGTTGCGGAAGCGGCGGTTCAGGAAGCGGAAAACCTGGCTCGCGCAAAGGCGGCGCAAGCAGAGGCTATTCGGATTGAAGCCCAGCGTCGTGCGGAATTAGAAGCTCCTGCAAAAGCGGAAAAAGCGAAAATTATCGTTCAGGCGGAAGCCGAAGCCGAAAAGCGCAAAGTCGAGGCGGCGGGTAGAGCGGCTGAAATCTATGCGGAACTGGAAGCCAAGGCTCGCGGGGAATACGAAATTCTCGCGCGAAAAGGTGAAGGTCTCCAAAAAATTATCGAAGCGTGCGGCTCGGCGGATTCCGCGTTCAGATTAATGATGCTCGAACATTTCGATAATCTGGTCGAAGCCTCCGCCAAGGCGATTTCCAATATTAAATTTGACAAAGTCGTTGTTTGGGACGGTTCTGGCAAGGGCGATACGACGGCAACATCAAACTGGCTAACCGGTATGGCGAAAACGCTTCCTCCTATGATGGAAGTTATGAAAGATGTCGCCGGTATCGATATGATGCCGACTTTATGCGCGGCAAATAAATCGGACGATTCCAAGCCGACAGATTCCGCGTCCTGTACAGCCGTTCAAACAGCAGAGGTTGTAAAATCAACTCCTGCCGCAACCCCGGCTCCGACCGCAGACGTCAAATGAGGTATTCTGGATTTTAGGGATTCTTGATTTAAGAAATCTGAAGACTGAACTTAAAGACAGAACAAAAAGACAGTTACTGTCAAGACAACGTTTATCGTTAAGACGGCAAATATCTTTCATGCAATAACAATAGATACATCTGTACCAGTAAATAAAGGCACAGATGTATTTTGTTTATACGGGTTCCACTTGACTTTTTTTCTGCCTATACAACCATAAATCAGTCGTTTCATTTCGCCGGTAAAATAAGGAATTATTTGATTCCGATGGCAAAATCCCAACGGCATCGATCGGAAAATCAAGCATTTATAGTATAACGCCTCTCCGATTTCAAACCCCAATTTTCCGTCCCCGTATTGTTTTAGTCAAGTTGATTCCTAAACGCCGCATTTTTCTTTTTCGTCGTCAACCAAAAGTTTTTCCTTTTCCGGGTCGTACTGTTCTGTTTCGTGTTCGTATTCAATCGTTTCGTCGTATTCAGGCTGTTTTTCTTGTTCCTTTTCCGCCGGAGCGTCTGATTTTTTCTTCGGATCAACGTAAATTGTTTCGGCCTCGATAACCCATTTTCTGGCAGCGGTTTCCTGATCGGAGGTAAAATATTTTACCTCTGACATGGTAAACGGCTTGCAGAAAAAGGCCATCCATTTCTGCCATTCGGAAGCGCCGACCATACCGATTCTATCGATTTTTGAAAAGTGGCTGAACATGAATTTAGTTTCTTCCCAGCCTGATTCCAAATCCCAGCCCTTGAAATCTTTTAATACAGCCAGCAAGCAAATGCGGCCGCAGCGTGTAATTTCCGCGTTGATCAGGGGAAGGAAGTTCTCGTAGTCCTGACGAGTTATTTGTCCTGTCATGTGAACTTCGACAAAATTGGTATTCGGCTGCGTTATTAACGTTACGCTCATTGATTTTATCTCCTATTATTTTTTTTGATTGTATTATGACCACCGGATTTTTTACTCGACGCCGCTTTTTATACTGATCCGGGGGAAAAAGTCAACACGGAATGGCTCCGCCTGACGCGTTTTGTCTTTCAACGGTATCTAAATGGATTATATATCCAGCGTAAAGGGGGATTGCTATCTATAAATGAAATGTTATACTATTGCTTACTTACATTTATCATTTGATACTGTTTTTAACAGTCCGATATATTATATACCCGCCCCCATTTATTATGAAAAAGATAAAAAGCTGTACGCTCGGTTGCAAGGTGAATCAATACGAAAGCCGATACTTGCTGGAAGGATTGTATCAACTGGGATATTCAGACGCACAGACAGACGATACGGTTGATTTATATGTAATAAACACCTGTACAGTAACAGCCGATTCGGACGCGAAATCGCGGCATATTATTCGCAAAATTCATCGGGATAATCCCAACGCCACGCTGGTTATTATGGGTTGCTGGGCCAGCAGAAATCCTGAACTGGCTGCGCAGTTGGCGACTCAGGCGGGAAATAATTCGGTAGTTCTTACCGATAAATCTCAATTGGGAACTTGGCTGGTTGAACAAGGCTGCCCCTGCGCGCCGGAGGGAATTGGGCATTTTTCCGATCGAACCCGCGCCTTTGTAAAAGTTCAGGACGGCTGTCGTCAGTATTGTTCCTACTGCGTAATTCCGCATGTAAGAAATCGTCTTTCAAGCCGATCGCCCGAACAGGTTCGACGGGAAATCGTCCATTTAATTCAAAACGGATATAAGGAAATCGTTCTTACTGGAATCCATTTAGGATTTTACGGACAGGGTTTTACCGACCCCGCGTTAAAAAATTTAACCTTGGCCGATTTAATGGCTCAGCTGGTAGAAATAGACGCGGATTTTCGATTGCGTATTTCCTCCTTGGAATCGCATGAGGTTTCGGAAGCTCTACTGCAAACGATGAAGGACAATCCCGATAAAATCTGTCCGCATTTACATATATCCATGCAAAGCGGCTCCGATGCGATTCTCAAGGCGATGAATCGTCCGACTAAATCGCAGCAGTATCTGGATTTCTGCCGCCGTGCACAGGAGTATATTCCTGATATTGCGTTGACAACCGATATTATCGTAGGATTTCCCGGCGAAACGGAAGACGATTTTCAGCAAACGCTGGATTTAGCCGCCGCAGTTGGATTTTCCAAGACGCATATTTTCCGTTATAGCAAGCGAGAAGGAACGCCGGCTGCTGCTATGCCCAATCAAATTCCGCCGGAGGTAAAACAACAGCGTTCCGAACGCTTGGCGGCGTTGGAATCCGAATTACGAAAACGCTATTTTATGAATCAGATCGGCAAGCCCGCCCGCGTTTTAGTTGAAGATTGTTGTAACGGATTACTTACCGGGTCTACAGAACGATATATTCCTGTTCACCTACCGGGCAGCGAATTGAATCTGGGACAATTTATAACCCTCGATTCATTACAGCTTTCTAATTTATGCTTGCAAGAGTAAACGTCCGGCTAATCAACGCCGCACGGACGGCACCGAATCGGCGTTATTTCAGTTCAATTTTACGGGAATACACGACCCCGAACCAGGTTCCCTATTCGGCTACCGTCGGTTGTCAAAAAAAGGGTTGGCGGGGTAACGGGAAGACGCGAAGGAGCACGAAGAGGGATAATATTGCCGATTTCGAATACTGCATTGAACGGAAGTATATGCGGAGGGAAGGCGTCTCGCCTTTCGGCGGTCGTCCTCGGTCGCTTAACGCCGTTCGATTTTGAATACTGCGTGATTCGGTGCTGAAGTCTTAACCTCTTTAGAGGTAAAAACCTCGCCACAAAACCGTCTTCCGCAACATTCAATATGATATTTTTGCGGACGAGAACGTCCGCGCTCCTGTTGTATTCGGTTATTCGGGCAGCTTCTCTGTACTTTCCCGTAAAATAAAGAATATAACCGGCTCTGTTTAATCGCTACGCTGTTGGACGAAATGAAACGTCCGAGGTCTGTTATAAAAACAGGAAAAACTCAAGGATTTTTATAATATTATCCATCTATTCTGGCTTTATTCGGATAAAAAATCGCTAATTGCTCTTGACTTATTCGATTTTTGTGCGATAATGCTTCAAATTAATAATTAATTATGACATGTATTAACGCATATAGAATACCTGCCGTTGTTTTTTCATTTTAACGAGATACCGAACAATGTTCAAAATTATTAGCAAAAAATTGCTTGCGCCCAACATTTGGGAAATGATTGTCGAAAATCCCCATCTGGCTCAAAAAGCCCAACCTGGTCAGTTTGTAATTGTCATGGCAGACGAACAGGGAGAACGAATTCCTCTAACAATAGCCGATTTCGACCGTCAGGCAGGTACCATCACGATGGTAATTATGGCCGTCGGCGTTTCTTCCCGCAAAATAATCGCTTTGGAACCCGGAGAAAGTCTGTTTGCAATGATCGGACCGCTGGGCATGGCTAGCGAAATCGACAAGTTCGATACCGTTGTTATGGTCGCCGGCGGCGTGGGAACCGCTCCGATTTATCCTATCGCGCGGGCGTTTCGCGAAAAGGGAGTTAAAGTCGTTTCCATTCAAGGGGCAAGAACCAAAGAATTGCTGTTTTGGACAGATAAACTCGCCTCCGCTTCAGACGAACATATCGTTGTAACCGACGACGGCTCTTTCGGACGCAAAGCCTTGGTTACCGAACCGTTAAAAGAGTTGCTGGAAACGCGCGGCGAGCAAATCGGCTGCGTTTATACCATCGGCCCGGCTATTATGATGAAATTCTGTACTTTAACCGCCAAGCCTTTTGTCGAAACCAATCCGAATCTTAAATGCGTTGCCAGCTTAAATACGATTATGATCGATGGTACCGGTATGTGCGGCGGCTGCCGAGTTAAACTGGGCGATAAAATCAAATTTACCTGCGTCGATGGTCCGGAATTTGATGCCTTCCAAATCGACTGGAACTCTGTCATGCAAAGACAGAAAGTTTACTGTGAGCAGGAAAAATGCTCTCTGAACCGGTATATAGAATCGCTGGAAAAATAATTTGGTTGTTATACTATGACTACTTGAATTTTTGCTATCGACACCGTTTTGATGCCGCTACCGCAGGAATAAAAATTCCCGGTTTTATGAATTAAGGCGAAATAAAACGGCTGTTTTATGGTAATACAAGCCGCGGAAAATTTCAAGTGGAACCAGTATAGAATAAGTCAATTTCATTTACTTTAAATACAAAAAGATATAATATAGATTATGGTTACAACACGTACCCCCATGCCGGAGCAGGACCCTCAGGTTCGCGCTCATAATTTTCAGGAAGTTCCGCTTGGTTATACCGCCGAAATGGCGATGACGGAAGCCTCTCGCTGCTTAAATTGCAAAAATCCGATGTGCCGTCAAGGCTGCCCGGTTTCTGTAGAAATCCCCACTTTTTTGGCTTTAACCAAGGCAGGCAAGTTTGCCGAAGCCGCTCAAGCGATTAAAAAGACCAACGCTTTGCCCGCCGTTTGC
>CAYZMZ010000093.1:0-9945 GCA_964479655.1 uncultured Planctomycetaceae bacterium | reverse complement strand
GGACGATTTTGCTGCGGATTCTGCTGAATCGCCGACTGACGATTTACGGGACGATTTTGTTGTTGATTCTGCTGAACTGCCGCCTGCCGATTTACGGGGCGATTTTGTTGCGGATTCTGCTTAACCGCAGATTTTGAGCTGCCCGTTCCCGTCCTTTGAACTTTGGAAGACGATTTTTCCTCTTGCTGTTGAACTTCGTCAGGCAAGAGCGGCTTTATATGCTGTACAGACGTCTTTTCCGCAAGTTCCTGGTTTTGAGCCTCTGAAGTTTTAGCCGTATCAGTCGAAGTAGCGACTGACGCATTTTGACTGCTTGACCCTGTCTGCTGAACAGGCTTGATATTGCCGCTTCCCGGTTTGGCGACGTTTGCTTTGGCGGAATCAGGACGATTGTCTGAACCAACGGGAATTGATACTGAAGGGGTAGGCGATGCGGTCGGACTGACCGCTCCGGTTTTCGGTCCGGAATCGTCGGCTAGCTGTTCTGCCTGGGCAACGATAGCAGAAAGCGTATTGGGGTCTATTTGGGTAGCGGCTGTCGAAGCGGAACCGCTAGGTGAGCCGCTTAAAAAATTAAATGTTGTACTGCTGGCTGTATTTTGCGCAGTGGCTGCAGAAGGAGATGACCCCGGCTTGGTATTTTGTTTTTTAGAATCGGAGCCGGAAATCGTCCTTCCCGTTTGTACTTTTCCCTTGGATTTGGGCTGATTTTTTCCTGCTCCAAACAAACCGAAAAATCCGCCTTTATTTTTCCCGTTACTGGAAGAATCCTGATTTTTACGCAAGTCGGACGGTTTTCGCATATCGGAGCCGCGAGCACCGTGACTGCTTCCGATATTACCGGTTTTACTAACAGACGCTCCGTCCATGAAACCTAAATCCAAATTGACAAACGAACCGGTTTCCGGAACTCCGGTTGAATTCGGATTTTCAACCGACTTTTGCAAGGCGTCTAATCGATGACGAGAACGAACGATATTGTCCAGCGATTCGTTATTGGGTAAAAAACCGTGAACTAAACGCCAGTCCGTAAGATTTTCTTGAACTTCAAGCATACTTTGCTGACGATTTTCCGCTTTTTTAGCCATCATTTTTTTACAAATAGCGACTAAATCGGGCGGACAATCTGGACGATCGTTGGTAATCGGCGGCGCTTCTTTTTTCTGATGAGCTAAAATTCGCTGAGGCAACGTACCTTCCGTAAAAGGCGGATGACCGGTTAAGAGGAAGTAAAGCGTACAGCCTAATCCGTAAATATCAGCGCGAGCGTCTACCGTATGAGAATTTCTTGCCTGTTCAGGAGCCAGATAATCTGCCGTTCCGAGAACGTTTTCATCGTAAGCCAGCGTTAGACTAGCGCGGTCAGTTTCGGTAAACAAGGCTAATCCCATATCCAGAATTTTTACAACGCCTTCTTTGTCTACCAGCAAGTTAGCGGGTTTCATATCGCGGTGAATCAACCCGTTTTCGTGAGCGTGCGCTAATCCCTCGGCAGCCTGACAAATATAATCGGCCGCCATGCCGTACTCCAACGGTCCAACGCGCTTTACCAACCCGCTGAGGTCTTCCCCGTTGACGTACTCCATGACAAGATAATAAATACCGCTTTCGCTGTCTATATCGTAAGCGGTAACAATATGCGGATGATTAAGTGCCGCCGCCGCTTGAGCTTCTTGAAGGAATCGCTTTAAGTAGCTGCTTTCGGCATTGACGCGGCTGCGGGGCAGAATTTTAATGGCAACCTCGCGCCCCATCATAGTATGTTCTGCCAGATAGACGCTACTCATGCCGCCGGAACCGATATGCTGAAGCAGTTTATAAGCTCCGAGAAAATATCCCTTATATTTACCGGTAAGAATATTATCCCGATGCCATGTTGTTATCGCTTTTTTATCTACAAGAAAATCCAGAAAAGCATCTACATTTTCTTTTTGCGATGCTTCTGCGGTTGAATTCCATTGAGCAAGCAATTGATCCCATGTTGCCTTATCGATCAATCGCGAACGAGGAATATTTTCGATTAATTGCGACCAAGTCGGTTTTGCCATCCCGACACCGATTCCTTACCGTGTTAAATTATATAATAAAATTCCTTCTAAACTAAAACTAACGTGTCTTGGAAAACATACAATGCTGACATGCAAACCAAGAGGATTCGAGAAAACGTCATTCCTTAAAAAAGGGGGAATACCACTACACGTATTTTAGATAACAAAGGAACAAATATACTAGTTCCACTTGACTTTTTCCGGTTTGCATAACAAACCTTAGCCGTCTATTTCCACCCCATCGACCAAACAAAGGGTTATTTGATTCTGAAGGGCGAAATCAAAACAACGTCAAGAAGTATAATATTCAAGTTACATTCTATATTATAATCCCTATTTTCGCTTTGCCTATATAACAGCGTGCAATATTTAAAATTTTTTTAAAAAAATATGAACTAATATCAAGATATTCTGCTATAAATACCCTAAATAAGCTATTATTGTCAAAAAAATAAAACATTATTTTAATTAAGCGATTTAAATTATTGCTCTTCGCGTTCGAGGGGACGTTTTTTTATTCGGTGTTTTGATTAAAGACTCAACTGGTATATCTGATTAATTAAACTGGTTTCACTTGACTTTTTCCGGTTTGAATAACAAATCCCCGTCGTTTTCTTTCGCCGCATTCAATAAAACCAAGGGTTGTTTTATTCTGTTCGGGCTAAATCAAAACGACGTCAAGAAAAAAATGCAAGTAGTCATAGTATAAACCGGAAAATTTCAAGCGGAATCCGTTTATTCCGCAAGAAACACAACAGGCCGACAAACAATCCGCGTTTGTCAGCCTCTTGGCTTGCGTTCGATATGGGAAATCGTATAACGCAATGGGGGGAAACAGAAAAGCCTTTGTACGATTAAGCCGTTTTGGCTCGAGAGCACATTTGAAACAATTGTTCACGTCCCTCTATAATTTCTTCGGTAATAATATACTTGCTTCCCGCCGGCTGGTCAGGCAGTTCGTATAAAATATCCAGCATAACTTCTTCCATAATAGACCGCAGACCTCGCGCGCCGGTATCTTTTTCCAACGCCTTTCGGGCAACAACCCGCAACGCGCCGGGCGTAAATTCCAATTCTGCATCGTCCATTCCAAATAATTGGGTGTACTGCTTGGTCAGAGCGTTTTTCGGCTCCCTCAAGACCCGAATTAAATCGTCTTCGCTCAACGGCATCAAAGGAGCGGTTATCGGTAATCGTCCGATTAATTCCGGAATCAAACCGAACTCCATAATATCGTCGCTGGTTACGTAGGGCAAAAGCGATTTCTTGTCTTCCAAATTAATTACGTCGTCGTCAACGCGATTAAATCCCAGCGATTTTTTGCCCATCCGTTTACCGATAATTTCTTCCAGTCCTGTAAACGTTCCGCCGCAGATAAACAAAATGTTGGAGGTATCGACCTGAATAAAATGCTGTTCTGGATGTTTGCGTCCTCCTTGAGGCGGGACGTTGGCAATAGTTCCTTCCAGCATTTTCAATAACGATTGCTGAACTCCTTCGCCTGAAACATCGCGTGTGATGGAAATATTTTGGCTTGTTTTTCCGATTTTGTCTATTTCGTCTATATAGATAATTCCCTTTTGAGCGGCTTGAACATCGAAATCGGCAGCATGAAGTAACTTCAACAACAGATTTTCAACGTCTTCGCCGACGTATCCGGCCTCG
Source organism: uncultured Planctomycetaceae bacterium (assembly GCA_964479655.1). Lineage (GTDB taxonomy): Bacteria > Planctomycetota > Planctomycetia > Pirellulales > Thermoguttaceae > RUG11551. Next base: position 6,232 of record CAYZMZ010000093.1, on the reverse strand, counting down.
GTAAGTGTAGTCGCGTCTCCGATAGCAAACGGAACGTCCAAAATACGAGCCAGGGTCTGTGCCAAAAGCGTTTTGCCGCTTCCGGTAGAACCGATCATCAATACGTTGGACTTATCCAGTTCAACGTCAGCCGACGTTCTTCTGCCGGCATGATTGAGGCGTTTGTAATGATTGTAAACCGCAACAGCCAGGCATTTTTTCGCGTATGACTGACCGATTACATATTCGTCCAGCTTGGCTACCATTTCTCGCGGCTTGAGCTTGTTGACAAACTCCGTTGCGCTATCCGACTGGCGGCGTTTTCGTTCGTCCGACAAGATTGACTGGCACAACTCCAAACAGCTTGAACAAATATATACGTTATCAGGTCCTTCAACCAGCGGTCCGACTTCTCGACAGCTTTTATGACAGAACGAGCACTGCGCCTGTTTCCGGACTCCCAAATTCTTACGGGAATTATTGTCGTCTTTATCCTGAGGCATTTGCCGTCCTTTCGATTAATAATAAAATTAAAATGTTAGGTCTTATTCTTTTATAATATTGTATCCGTACTGTCAAAATGCAAACCTTGACAGCCCTGACCCTTTCAAAATTCGCATGGATTACCCTTATTCCGCGTTTTGGTATTTCAAACCGGGATTTCTAAGGCGGTTGTAAGACTGCTAATACTTGAGTATTTCTTTTGATATATCGCAGAAATAATCAAGCAGAATCAGTAACGAAACCGGCGATAGAAATCAACGGGAATCAAAGTAAAACTGACAAATAAAATCATCGACTTATACGGTCAATAATTTCAAAAATTTGTTCGTTGTCCATACGAATAGAATAATCGGTATAGATTACAAGAGGGAGCGGGGATTGGGGATTGGGGATTGGGGATTGGGGATTGGCGGTCTTTTTGCTCCGATTGAAGTCCCGAAGTTATTGAGATTGCCTTTCCAAAATTGGCTCCAAATAAAAATTCTACCCCAAAGAGAATAATCATAAAAAAAGAGTAAAGAACACGGTGTTCTTTACTCTTTAAGGATTGTTATGAAGAAGAATTGTTGGTCTTACCGCAATCAGGGAGTTGGATTCGCTCCGGCGGGTTTACCGCACATGTGTAGGTGATCCAAGTCGATTAGCAGTACTTCCTGAGCTTCGGCGTCGTTGGTTGTATAAGGAACCGGCCAGCCGACTCGGGTAACTTCGCTATAGTAAACCGTGCATTTCCAATGGGAATGGTGCGCCTGGCACATTCCAGCCAAGGGGTACATACGGGGCGGATCAATGTAGTCCGCGATTTTTTCTTTCTTAATACGAACGTTATTACGCTGTCGTTCCTGCAGGAAAGGAACACCTCCGTTAACCGGTTTTGCCTTTTCCAAGGCAATCATAACCTGGTCGTCGCTAGGCGGATCCAAGGCGTCTGAAGGAGCACCGGGAACCAGAGGAGGAAGTATTTGAACGTCTTTATAACGTTCCTTATACCAAGCAGAATCTTCCTGCTGTTGCTGGAAGTAGGGACTCAAAGGAATCGGAATCGAAAAAATTCCCAAACTCGGTCCTGCCGTACATAGGGTACAACCTGTATTAAACAATAACGTGCTTAAAAGCGTTAATCCAAGGCAAATTACAAATTTTCGTTGCATGGAACAATCCTTTGTGTATATGAATAATATCCAAAATTCTTTTTCGGAATCTACTAACCTTATTATCGAACAACTTTTACTTAGACTTGCGAAAATCTTGAGAATATTCGGTAAAAAACTCATATTCGGACCAAAAAAATAGAAAAATTCTTGCTCTTGTCTGGTTGGATAGAATTTTAATGGTTCAAAAAAGAGAAAAATCGCGTCCTAAAAAATCGATTGTACGGGTTATTAGGGCATTTGCGCCAAGAAAATCAGTTGTAAAGGTACGATTGTAACGGTTATAACGATTATTTTTGCCTTAATCTGAAAAAACTCTTAAGATTTATGATTAATATTTAAGTTCTCTTGTATATAATAAAACGTAGTGAATAGAGGAATCACCAAAGGAATTATAACACATAGTTAAAATTTGGGAATCCGAAATTCAAAATATTTCATTGAATATTTCAATCGGAATTTGATACAACTGATTTACTCCGCACTAAGCAAATAATTGAACTTACTATAATAATCTGTAATTCCAGTTTATTGCTAACAACACAGACAATGCAAACAATCGATCTGACCGGAACGACTGTTACAAAAGTTGGTTTCAGTACAATTAAATTCGTCGGTATAAACAGGTTCGGTGGAATATTTGGAATAACTGCATTTTTCAGCATAATCCCGATTACTTTGGAAAACGGAAATCATCCGGGAGGTACAACAATGAACGTATTTCGTATTTTTAATTGGAACACCGCTCCTGTTTGGGGAACGGTCTTGGCTAGCACGGCGGTCTTCGCCGGAGGATTGGCTTATCAATCCTGCAGTAACTGCTCGACCCCTGTTGTCGTTCAAGCGGATAACTGCTCTGTCTGTACGCCTCAACCGGCGTATGTTCAAAAGCAGGTTACCGGCTATAAAACGGTTTATGAAACCGTTTACGATCGCCAGGACGTTACGCAGTATACCTCGCAATGGGTTACTGAAATGAGAACCCGAAAAGTAACCGTCAGCAAACCGGTTCAGGAAACCGCGATGCAGGAAGAAACCTACACGGTTCGAGTTCCCTATACCGAAACGCGTATGGACGATCAATCCTACGAACGCGTCCGTTATGTAGAGGAAACCTCGGAACGAGATGAAGTTCAAACCGTCTGCCGACCTGTCGAAAGAACGGGACAAAGAGAACATGTGTATACAGTACGCCGTCCTGTTCAGAAAACCGTCATGGTAAATCAGACGCGTTTGGTTCCGCAAGAGGTTGTTACCTATAAAACGGAATGTGAAGATCGAGGCAACTACAAGGAAGAAATGGTTCTCAAACCGCGAACGACCTTGTTCCCCAATAAACTGGAATGGCAAGCCGCCAAGGCAACTACCGATGCTTGTACCGGAGAAACAACCTATAAAGGGGCGGGACTGTATTGGGTTCCGCGTGATCTGCCGGATAAGGGACGATATGAAGTTAAGAAGACTTGGGTGCCTAACATGGTAACCGTTCAAAAGCCGGTTACGCAAACGGTTATCAAGCAGGTCTGCGAACAGGTTCCGCAAACGGAAACCTCCTACGAGGAACAAACCGTCCGCGAAATGATTCCCTATACTTATACTGAAATGGTTCAGGAACAAGTCGTTCGTAAAATCCCGCAAAAGGTTATGAAGCCGATTCGGGAACGTGTTGAAAAAATCGTTCCGGTTCAGGTTTGTAAATATCGGGACGAAGTTCGCACGCGTCAAGTTCCTCATACAACCTGCCGTATGGTACAAGAGGAGCGGGAAGAGCAGTATCCAGTTCGCGTTTGCAAAGTAACGCCGGTTACGCAGACCGTATGCAAGCCTCGAGTTGTAGCTCGAACGGTTCCATATACGTACAGCGTTTACGAACCCGCCACGGTATCCTGCCCGGCGGTAGTCAGTAATTCCTGCGGAGTTCCGGCTGTTTCGACGTCGGCTGTTGACAGTACCAACTCGATTCCTCCAGCCACGTACAACGAACCGACTCCGGCTAAAACGGCGGAAAATTCGATTCTCAATCGGGATAACAACGTAACGCCGGCGACGTACAATCAACCCGCTGCGTCGAATCCCGCGCAGGATTCGGCCAAGCCCGCCTCCGAGGGAACGTTTACCAACGTTTATACCTCCGGCGACGAAACGCCGAGCTTAAATTCGATTCAAGCTCAGCCGACTACGCCCGCCGTTCCGGAACCGGTTGGACCATCGGATGTAACAGCTCCGCGCGAAATTTCCGCCCCCGCAACTGCAACGGCTCCGGCAACTGCAACGGCTCCGGCAACTCCTGCTCCGGCTGCGGCTCCGACAACTCCTGCGTCTGGATACGATTCTCCCGCAGGACGTCCGATTACCGTTGAAGACCCCTATATTAAATAAGGATAGCCATATTAAATAAGGATAGCGGAACGAGGCTTCGTCATTTCCCCGATAACAGAGTATTTGGAGTATTTTTCGCGGTGATCAAATGAGTTCAGAACAATTCCCCCACGATTTGAAAGATAAACGGATTGCCTTTGTCGGGCGACTGGGGGGAATGTCGCGTCGAAACGCCTCCGATTTAGTTCGTCAGTTCGGGGCGAAAGTATCCCGAAAACTCGACGCCAATTTGAATCTCATTGTTTTAGGGGACGATATTTCTACTTTGTTGGAAAGCGAACAATGGCTTACTCCGCCCTTGGCTGACGCCGTCAATCGAGGGCAGATGGAGGTTATTTCAGAAACCGAACTATGGCAGCGGCTGGACGAGTTAAAGACAAGTCAGGAAAATCAGGCGATGGAAATTTCCGCAGATGCGGGATTACCCCAAACCGAAAATCCGCTTGTTCTTCCAACTCCGTTTACGAGGTTGTTTACCCCGTCCATGTTAGCGTCCATGTTTGAATTGCCGGTGGCGGTTATTCGTCAGTGGCATAGAATGGGTTTGATTCGTCCGGTCAGGCAGGTAAAGAAACTCCCTTATTATGACTTGAAAGAGGTTGCTGGGGCGCGTTCATTGGCCCAATTGCTGGAAAAGGGAGTTTCGCCTGCCCTTATTAAGGACAAGCTGGAACAGTTAGAAAAATTTATTCCCGACGTAGCGAGGTCTATAAATCAGCTATCGATTCTGGTATCCGGGAAACAGGTTCTATTCCGAAAAAATGGAGAATTAGTCGATTCCAAAGGGCAGCTCCATTTTGATTTCGGCAACGCCGGCTATGAACTGCGGGCGACCGGTGTTCCGTCAAACATCGAAAAAGACAGTAATAATACGGACAGCCGTTTTTCTGGTAATCCAAGTAGTATCAGTAAATCAGGGGGTTCAGTAAATATAGATAAAAACAACTTGCTTGGATTTCCGTGGACGGTGGTAGAATCTCCCCAATCCAACAACGAGGCGGCGCACGAGGTTGATTTTGGCGAAGCGTTTGATGCCGCTTTAACGATGGATAGCCCGCTGGAGGAGGCGTCTGAATTGGAATGGTCTGAACAGACGCTCCGGGAAGATATTGTTTATCTGCAGCAGTCGGGTCGCTTGGAAGACGCCTTGGCTGCCTCTCGATTGCTGGCGTTGGAATTTAAGCTCAATTCCGACGATTGCGCTATTATGTCCGATATATTATATAGGATGAATCAGATCGAAGCGGCGCGAGAACGACTTTTGGTTGCCTTGGAGTTAGACCCGTCTAACGTAGAAGCCCGTCTGACTTTGGGCTGTATTTTTCAGCAACAGGGCGCGAGTTCCTCCGCCGAAGCCGCTTTCAAAGGCTGCTTGGAACAGGATTCTTCTTATCCAGACGCTTTATATCACCTAGCTTTACTTTTAGACGAACAAGACCGGTCGGACGAGGCGTTGGATTATTGGAAACGATTTTGGGAATTATCACCCAGCGGACCTTGGAAAGTGGTTGCGGCGAATCGATTGGGCTTGGAAGTTCCGTTGGACGATGACGACAGCGAGTTTTAGGGCGATAAATTCGGACTGTCGGTTAGATATTGGTTCTTTTTCGTGGGCGTAATTTCAATTCCGCGTTCCAATTTTAAGGGTACTTCTATTAAATGCTTTCAGTTACCAGCAGCGGATTTTTTTCGCCTGTAAAAGGGAGAAAACAACCCGAATATTCTCCATAACCTCGGATTTTAGTCCGAGGGTTGCGCAAATTCCCTCCCCATTTCTTCGTCGCTGGAGGCGGCCAACAGGGGGCAAGGTGGGTGTATTCCCGTTCCCGCCATTAAAGTGGAGGGGTATGGAAGGGCTATCTTCTCTATAGCCCCAGTCTGAAATTCGAGGTTAAGGAGATTGACTTTCCAAAATTTGCCGAGAATGGAAATTATACGCTTTTTCTTTTAAAATATCGGGTAATTTGTAAGTTTTTTCTCTTTTTATTGGTTCAGAGCGTACTTTTCTCAAAGATTCTGACGGTTTGTGACGATTCTATGGATAGCAACAGTTTTTATAGATAATCTGTTAGCCTATACATTGAGAGTTTGAAATATGAACCAAACATTTTTGAGTTATTTATTCCGTTTTCGGACAGTAATTGTATTTATGGCCGCCTTACTAGGGGCAATAAATATAGGTTGTACGCCGTTTGATTATTATGATCCGACCTTGGAGC
>CAYZMZ010000092.1:0-9971 GCA_964479655.1 uncultured Planctomycetaceae bacterium | reverse complement strand
TCGGATAAATCTTATTCTAACGGCAATCGTAATATCAGCTGTTTTAACAGCGGGCTGTTCGATTGCCGGCTGGATTAATATCCCCTCGGTTTCCGAACCGATTCAAGGCGTATCCAACGGCAATCTGGAAATCTCCGGCGATTTTCCGGTCAGCGGATATTTGCCTTTGATGGACGAATTGCAATCTACCCTGAAAGATATTCAAACGTTGCTTTGTTTACCGGCTATGTCAGAATCAACACATATACGGGTTTTCAGCAATAGCTATTCCCTGGAAAAAGCAATCAAGCAGAAATCCCGCGTTTTGCCGTTTAGACGAACGTATTTTTTTGAAGACGTTAAAAATCACAGGATGGAAATTCTGGTTAAATATACCGATTATATTGCCGATGACTTACGACATGAATGTACACATGCCTATTTGCACAGCATTTGTCCAAAATTACCTTTGTGGCTCGACGAAGGGCTGGCGGAATATTTCGAGCCTCCGCGAACGGTTCAGGGCTATCAGCCGCGCCATATAAATCGGCTTATGCTCCGGTCCAATACAAGCAACTGGAAGCCTAATTTAACCAGATTGGACGATTTGGAAAAATCGATTCAGTACGATTTAACCATCGAACAGTACGCCGAATCCTGGATTTGGGTTCATTTTCTGCTCAACTATTCCCCCGAATCCAAACAAGTGCTGGTAGATTATTTACAGGCATTGAATTTTCAGCAAAATCCTCCTGCGCTGTCCAAGCAATTGCTGGAATTATATCCAGATTGCGAACAGCGGGTTCATGATTACCTGTTGGATATGAATCATCGCTTGGCAGAAGAAGCGGAATTATCAGACGAGCTAAAAGGATCGGATAACTTAAAGGAAAAGAATAGCAAATGAACATTTGCACAGATATAAAATCGTCAGAAATCCGCTCTGCGGCTTCTTCCATCGCGTTTTGCGGCTGCGGAATCAGCCGTTCCGCTTTTACTATAATTTCAAATTCAAGCTCAAATAATTACAGAATTGGTTAATCAGGAAATTTATTATTATGGCTAAACAAAAAAATACGTCAGATTCAGCCGCCGACAAGAACGTTTTAACCGCTCTGGCTTTTTTGCAGCAGCCGAATAAGCATTTAGACGTTCAAAACGCGCCGCCGGTAATCGCGGTATTTGGAGATGAACCGTTTCTGCGTTCGGAATCCATCCAGGCAATCAGACAAACGCTTTTACCCTCTAACGATGGCGACGAATCAGGGCTAACCATATTTTCGGCAGAACAAGCCGATTTTAGCAAGGTGAAATCGGAACTGTCAACGGTTTCGATGTTCGGTCCCCAATCCCGACTGATAATTGTTCAGCAGGCAGATGCCTTTATTACCGCCAATCGCGATAAATTAGAGGATTTACTTTCCAACCCCCCCGCCTGCGGAACGCTGGTATTGGAAATCGCTTCGTTTCCGACGAATACCCGAATTTATAAAGTCGTCGCTCAAAAAGGGATGCTGATCAATTGCAAATCGCTTACAGAAGATTTACTTGGCTCTTGGCTGGTAAAGCGTGCTACGTTTTATAAAAATTCCATTCTCCGGGAGGCGGCTGATTTACTTATCGATAAAATTGGAACTTCGATGGGTTTGTTAGATCAGGAGTTGGTAAAATTAGGGACGTTTGCCAACGGACAGACCATCGATTGCGATGCGGTGAATAAATTATCGGGGTCTTGGCGGGCGCAAACCGCCTGGGATATGCTAGACAATGCCTTGGCAGGACAGGCGGACAAGGCGTTGCAATACCTGGATTCCCTTTTATCGGCGGGAGAGCAGCCGATTGTTATTGTCGCTCAATTGTCTGCCAACTTGCGAAAGCTGGCTATGGCAAACCGACTGTATTTAGACGCGCAGGCAAACGGACGCGGGATTTCTTTCCGGGAAGCAATCGCCCAAGCCGGGGTAAAAACGTTTGTTTTACAAAAAACGGAATCCCAAATACGCCGTTTGGGAATAGAACGAATGTCCATGATGCTAGAGCGGCTAACGCAGTTGGATTTCGACTTAAAAGGCGATAGCCGACTCGATTCCCGAACTCTGTTAGAACGATTCTTGCTTCAGCTTTGCTGAGCGAAACTCGATTCTAAATTTTGTTCCTTGGTTTTTGTTTGTCCGCAGTTTTTTATCCCCGCAGTCCCTTAATTCCCGCAGTCCTTTTGATTCTGCCGTCCTTTTATCCCTGTTTTACCAGCTTTGAAATTGCTTTGAATTGATCAGTACCCGCAGTTCTGGTTAGTTCAAACAAAAGGGATTCTACTGTACATATTATCGCGCCCGCCTGACGCATCCGTTCCAAGGCAATTTGTTTATCTAACTCAAATCGGGAATCGACGGCGTCGGCGACAACATAAACCTGACAGTCGGGAAAGACCAGTCCGGTACCGGAAAGCAATTCCAGCACGGTTTGCTGTACGCATACGTGCGATTCCACGCCGCAGACAATAATCTGATTCCGATTCGGTTTAATCGCCGTCCGAAATTCAGGCGTATCCAGACAGCTGAAAGTTACTTTTTCTATCGGACTGTACGTTTCTAAAGCTGTGTGAAGTTCGGCAATCGTATTACCCAATCCGCGGGAATACTGCTGAGATACCAACATCGGAATATCAAAAACTTTCAGACCGCGAATTAATAACGCCGCTTTAGCCGTTAAAAACGCGGGATTAGACATCGCAGGAACCAGTTTTTCCTGAAAGTCGATTATAAACGCCTGAGCGGATTCTGAATTGATTCGCATAAATTTTCCTTTCTATTATTCCTATAAAAACGATTGGTCAACGGTAGAAAGAACGGCTTCGTTCCTTCTAGTACCAGTATATTATTCCAGCAACAGCAAGCCCCAGTCCAGATTTTTCCGATTATTTACCGGTTGAATGGACTGCGCGTCTTTTCCCGGAACGATTCTGAACAACCGTACATTGATAAATGAATTTCTCTCCGGTGCCGCAGATACAATTTCAGACCACGGAATCGCGATTTCCAGCGTCCAAAAAGTCGGCTGATTGCCGGCGGCTATAAACCAGCGAGGATTCCAGCCCGTATTATCTCCGCAGGCGTCGTTGGGACGACCGCTGTTGTCGGCGGAAAACTGGAACGAAGTCGAAAAATCCCGGTCTGTATCGAACCGCATTTCTATTCTGTCGGACTGGGAAATATCGTCGTCCCATTTACGCGGAGCCTTAAAAACACGGTAGTTAAATCCCGGCAGCTTAAATACTCTGACGGCCGTATAGAGAAATTGCCGGTCGTAAGCAAAGCGGAACTCCGTTGGATAGGGATATACAGATTTATCTCCCTGAACTAAAATTCCTTTGCAAGACTGCCAAACCGAATCAGTTAAATCCCCGTCCAGTTTAGGAGCGGAATCGGTTTTAATGCAATGTACAACCGGAATCGGAGCGTATCCAGACTGCCGATCAATCCAGATTTCCGTTTCCGCGTTAAGAGTACTTGTCGGATCGTATCCTGACTGGGACGAAACCGCCTGCGCGTACCAGTTTTTCGCCTCCGGCAGAGTTAAACGCCGTTCGACAGAGGCTAAAACGCGCCGAAATTGACCGGATTGATATACCATCGGATTCCGCTTTTTTACCAGTCCGGCGAAAATCCCCGCAAGCTGTAATCGATTTTTAGCAAATTGAAATTCTGTCTGATGCGGTACAAACGGATTGATGTTTTTTTCCGAAATCGCGATTTCCCCGCTTGAAAAATACGCCATCAAGCGATTGGCTGCCGCCGCGCCGGCTGAATCGGAATTATAGGAATCATAAATAATCATATCAACCTCCGCCGCCAGATTCGGATTGTTGGTAATTCTATACTGCATGGACATCTGTTCCAAAAGCGGAACTGCAATTTCCGCGTCCAGGTCGTTTGAAAGCCGTCCGGCGTAGCCTAACAGCGACTGCGGATTATTCAAATACGCTCCGGACGGATTACGAATCAGATTTTGCAGATTGGCACAAACGCGAATTTGCTTTTCCAGCTTATCAGCATCAAGCTCAAAAAAATTCCGGTTTACGCGTTGATTCTCTTGGGGAACCAAGCGCAGCAACGACGTTACATCGCTCGTTTTAGACGTTTGAACGGAAGAATCCAAAGCGTTAATTTTGATTACCACGTTTTCGGTCGGCGCGATTTCGGAATCCGTTCCGATAATACGCCGCGCGTCTGCTCCCGCCGCGCCCAGAGACCCGAACAGGGCAACAGCCGCCTGAGTAATCGGGATTTTACAATCCCCTTCCGATAATTCAGACTGAACATAAAAACAGTACCTCGTTTTCCAGTTCTGCAATCGCATGGTTGTAATTTGATAACTGAACGAAAGCGGATCGTTGGCCAGCGTTATGGCGTCTTCCACCGCTTTGTTGAGCAGTTCTTGCGGCGTTTTTAGCGGATCGGAACCGGTCAGAAGAATCGCCTCCGGCTGCCATTGTCTGATCTTCAGAACCAGTTTTTCCTGCAAAACCAGTCCCGCTTTGGCGTCGTTGGCCTGATTCCACAAATTCAGCGTTTGACCGTCGTCAATAACCCGTTTTGAATCCGGCAGAGGAAATCCGGGCCATAAATTCGTTTGCGTAATGGCGCAGCGTAACGCAGCGGTATGAAGCCGGTCGCCGGCACCGGCTCGGTTGGAATCGGGATTATTTCGACTTCCGACAACCTCCAGAACAATCAACGCGCCTCGTTTGACCGCCAGTTGTGCCAACGCTTCCCATGGAATTGTCGATTCGTCCAAACAAAAAACCAGAATCGCCGCTCGTTTTCCGCCTGAAAAGACCGACTTCCAGCTGTTGCCGGAATCTTCGGTACGTAAAATATTTCCCATCGCGCCGACTGCCCAGCCCTTGTTTTGATTGATAAAGCAGAAGTCATTTATCGGTGTTCTAATCGGCACCGGAGCACTTTTCCACCGGTTAATTTGTGGATCATACATAAAAACCGCGTTACCCGGACTGCCGGCCGCGAAAAGTTTGAATACGCCGAAAGCGGCGGTAAAATCGACCCCATGAGCGTCTACCGGCAAGTCTATATTTTGCCACGCTCCGCCGCCGGATTCGGAAGTTAGAATTGTACCGTTTGAGCCTAAAACAAAAACCCGGTTTCCTACGCTGGCTATATTCGAAAATTGATGCGGATGAAACATCGGATTGGATTTAATTTCCGATCTGTAAGGGTCCAAACGGACGAATCCCCCGTCGGTTCCCAAGAGCATGTAGCCGGTAATTGAGCGGAAATCGGCGGCGAGCCATTGTTGAGAAACGGAATCCCCCGCCAACGGCAGCGGAATCCAGGTTTTTCCGCCGTCGCTGGTCTGCATTACACCCGACGGCGCGATTTCAGACGGATTCCCCGCGAAAATTCCCTGCTGCGGATTGAAAAACTTGATTCGTTTTATTACCGGCAAGCCAGACGCGGCAGCCGTCCAGTTTTGCCCTCCGTTATTTGTGAAGAATAAAACACTGGTCGAATTATATCCATTGTATCCAAATATCTCTCCTGCAATCCAGCCAGTATTTTTATCCAGAAAGAAGACATCGATTAAAGTCGGCGGGATAATCCCGTTTATTCGGGGCGGATATTGAATCGTCCAATTCTCTCCGCCGTCTGACGAATAGCGGATTGTCCCCATATCGCCGACTGCCCACACGTTATTGTCATCGGGCGCAAAAACCGCGTTAAAATTAACGTCGTCCGGAACGGGTAACTGCGCTGACCGAGCAGGGCAAGAAAACGTTATCAGCGCAATTACGCAAGCAAAATAGCGGTAAAGCATCTATAAATCCTGTTATTGTTTAGGAGGAAGGATAGTCGAATCGGAATCCAGACCGACTTCCTGTTTCCATTTATCAAATTGTTTTTCGGTGTAATAAGTTTTGATTAACCAGCGAATTATCGGGCTGTTGTTGGACTGCGCATACTTGTTATTCCTCAGCGTCAAGCCCGTTCTCCAGTCGCTATCCATTCTTAAACAAACTTCGGTAGAATCGGCAAAAGTATTGTTCTCAACGACGAAATTTTTCGTTTGCGCTGAATTTTGATAGAACATTAAATGCGCTCCGTTTTTATCCGGGCGCTGATTATGCCCCCAGCCGCAGCCGGCGTTGTAACAGAGATTGCCTTGGAAGAGAATATTTTCGGTCAGTTGGGATTTATCCCGATTCCAGTATTCAAATGAATACTCCGCATTGTAAATATGATTGTTTCTGTAAACAATATTTCGCTGAATGGATTTTTGCCCTCGATCGCCGTCGGCAGCCCCTTGATTGGTTAAAGCCGCATCGTAGATTTCCCAGATCGTATTGTTTTCAATGAGATGGTCTTGAGCGTTATTCCAAAATTCAATTCCGTTTCCAAAACGAACATGCCGACCGTCGGGAGCGTCATGCTGATGGCCGCCGCCGATATAAAAAATCGAACAGCCTCTGATTGTAATTCGGGCGGTACTGGAACCGCCGAAGCCGTGCGCCGCTCCAAAAGCGACTCCCAAATTTTCGTAGATAACGTCATGACAACGGTCTTGATTGATTACGTGCTTCCTTAACGCCAGTTCTATTTGTGATGACCTAGCTGCCGGATTTTCTTCAGAATATAAATATACTCGATGTTCATCTATGCAGTAATAATAATCCATGCGGGATTGTAATTCGTCCAACGTCCATTTTTTTCTTCCGCATTGAGCGTTTGGATAAGCAATACATTCGCCCGTTGAAAGCTGATCTCGTTCCAGGGAGATAACAATAATATTTCCGACATCGCAGCCGATATAGTTTTGCGAGGACGGATCGGTCTTAACGGTCGCCCAAACATGCGGTTTAACTTCAATCCATTGTTCCGGCTGACTGTAATCAAGCGAGCCGTATAGCAGCGGAAGTCCGGAAACGAGTTGGAATTTACTGTCTTTTTGTGAATCTCCGTATCTGCCGTAATAAATCGGATTTCCCGGTTCTCCGCTATGCGGTAGAAGCGTTCCGCGCCAGATTTCGCCTGATTTAAACAGGATTTTATCCCCCGGCTGAAAGGGAAAAGAATTGATCTTATCCAAACTCTGAAACGGACTGCTGACGGACGTTCCGGAATTGGAATCCTTGCCCAGACGGCTATCCACGTAATAAGTATGGGCAATCGCATAAGACGATAGAATTAAGGTAACACACAAGGCCTGTAATTGTTGCATGATATTCTCCGGTAAGCGGGGTTGCATCTGTTTGTAGGGGGATTGGACAATTGCAATCGGGGCACGGCTGGAACCTCTTTGATTGCAATCCAAGGTACGTCTGAGCCTGATTATACCCGATATTGAATTGGGATTCAAGCCGAATCGGGGAAAAGCCCACGAGATTTTTCCTTAAAAGTTTGATTTTTTACGTGAGAAAGGGCAGCGGCGATTGCCGAAAAAAGGGTTGAAGGGGGTAAAGGGCGTTTTTAAGGGCGGCAAATATGCCCCTCAACAGAACATATGCCCCCGAATAGAACGTATGTAGCCCAACAAGACGCTGGGGCGAAACATTCTACCATGCAGAAAACCAATGCGGTTGAGAGGGGAGCAAGCTTCACGCGCTCCGCAGGAACACCATACGACGGTGGCTCTCTTAGATACTCGAAACAATCTGTTTAATAAACTTTTCCGCCGGGGCAAAACCCGCTTGAACCGCCTTGTACATCCAGTCTAACGACGCGTGCAGGTCGGGTTCCACACAATCTCCCCGGGCGTACCATAAACCCAGGTTATACATCGCCTCCGGGAATCCTCCCTGCGCGGCTTTAAGCCACCAATTCATGGCAATTAGAGAATCCTGCTGAACGGCAATCCCCTGAGCATAAAAATAGCCCATCTGATTTTGAGAACGCAAATCCCCGTGCTGAGCGGCTAATTCAAACCATTTTCGCGCGGCATCGAGCGTTTTCGGCACGCCTCGCCCTTCCAAATACGCCACGCCTAACGCATACTGCGCATCGAGATTGGTTTGCTGCGCCGATTTGAAAAACCAGGCGGCGGCTTGCTGCAAGTCTTGAGGAACCTTCCAGCCGTTATCGAAGCATACCCCCAGGGTAAACTGCGCTTGCGAATCCCCCTGCTCTGCCCGGCGGCATAAAAGATCGATATCCAAATCTTGGATATTCGATTCGGTTACCGGCAACGCGGGCACTGTTTTTTCCGACTTATGACAATCGCAATGCCCGCATTGATGATCATGATTATGTACATAATTATTATTACACATATTATGATTTAATTAGAAGGAATTGCTAGGAATGGATTCGCCATCGCCCGAAGCGAGGAGTTTATCCCAAATGCCGTACACGTCGCCCTTTCCGACATCGATGCTGTCGCTGATATAGTGAGTCGAACCGTCCGCAAAAGCCGTATAAACGCCGGCTGAATGAGAAGATCGCGCGGTTTGCTGCTTGTTTAAATTGACTTTATCTGAACAGGGCATTTTCAACGCGACTCGTTCTTCAGCGGAAAAACCTATTTGTGTACATTGATAAATATCATCCCCTCCCAAGGCGGTATAGTTGGGGCCACGGTCATCTCCCGCATCGTTACCGTCAAAAGAGGCAGAACCGCCGCAGGCTGCAATAGCACTGCACCCTGCTCCGCCGGCCGACCAAATTCCGCGCACGTCTGTACTGGTTAGTCCCGCCCGAATTTCAGCCAACAAAATCGTATTGCTGGTTCCATCGGTTATTGAAGCCGAATCAATAGACCGCCCCGGTCCCATCACGCCGCGATTTCTCGGATTTTCCCAACTTTTATTAACATTCTTCTTAAAATTACTCTGCCATAAATCGATTACATAACGAGTACCCATATTGGCACCATAGCAAATTCTGGCACCGGTAAACGTACCATTATCAAAATTCACGCGGGAATTAACATCTGAAGGACACAGGAAAATGGAATTTGTCGTTTCTCTCAACGAAGCCATGGTAACATCGGAATTATTGCTCAGAGAAACTTTAGAATCTATATTGTTCCCGGTCTTTTGCCGCAGTATGGTAATCATTTTATCGTGCAACGCCGTTTGATCCAAATCCGGCAAAATTAAGATCACCCAGTTTTCCCGTAAACCGGATAAGGTTGGTGTTGCAAAATGCGTATCGTTATCGTAATTAGAGGCGACGGGAAAGGTTCTGTTAACCGTTTCATAAGCTATACAGCCGGTCGCCAACTGTCTGATATTGTTTTGGCACTGCGCTCTTCGGGAGGATTCCCGCGCCGATTGAACGGCAGGCAAAAGCAATCCGATCAGAACACCGATAATTGCAATCACAACCAGCAATTCTACCAGCGTAAATCCATACTGACGCCGTAAACAACGATTATTCCCATCATACACTGTTTTCATTTATTCTTCTACCTTATAATTCAATTTTTATGACGATTGGATGAATTTCACGCGAGGTGATTGTACATAAAACGACTAATATGCAAATCAACACTAATCAACGCAGCCGCTAATACGAGGTGTTATCAACGGAATATCCGTCACCGGAACATAACATTCGATCAAAAATACCGTATTGTGCCTGAGTTCCGATATTGATGTTGTTAGTAATCCAATGAGTTGATCCGTCTGCAAAACAGATGAATACGCCTCCTTGATGAAGCGACCGGGGACACGCCTGGGTATTGGAATAATCAGTAGTCCGACAATAGCAGGGCATGCCCAACTGAACCAGTTCTTTTCCGGAAGAATCTGAAAGCAAATTCGCCATACCTTTACAGCCATATACATCGTCGGAATCGGCCAATAAACAATTCGGCCCGGGGTCGTCGCCAAAAACCCGTTTGTTTACGTCTCTTCCATTTTCCCAGCCGCAAGCCGCAATCGCCGCCCCGCCGACGGTACTTAGGCACCACGTACCCCGCGGGTCTGGAGCCATGATTCCCGATACCGATATGCTCGAAGCCCTCGACATTTACTA
>CAYZMZ010000091.1:8723-9993 GCA_964479655.1 uncultured Planctomycetaceae bacterium | reverse complement strand
GAAAGAACAATTCAAAGTTCCCGGTAGCTATATTTGGTCGCTTTCGTTTTCTTCAGACGGAAAATATTTGGCTGCAACAACATGGAATACGACTAGTATCTGGAACGTAAATACAGGAGAAATGGTGGAAACGGTTGGGAACTTTGGGCGCGTTGCGTTTATTCCCCAACGAGACCCGGAACAGGTTCAACGGGGACTAAAAATCAGAGCGACGGCTTCTGAAAATAAACCCGTTTTCAAGACAACCGATTTTGCCAAAATCGGCAGTGCGCTTCCTGTCGAACAGGAAAGCTCCTACGCAGTGGACGAATCTAATGAGGATGTTGCTCCCGTCCCCGAAAGTCCTCAAGAAATTCAGGATATCCCACCCGGCAAACAGGCAGGTGAACGTATGGTCAAAACGATCAATGGCGTTCAGTTCGCCTTCAGATGGTGCCAGGCAGGAACATTTATGATGGGTAGTCCAGAAGGCAGCTGGGGGCGTCAAGTCAATGAAACCCAACACGAGGTTACACTAACCAAAGGTTTTTGGATGTTGGAAACTGAGGTTACACAAAAAATGTATAAATCTTTTGTTGATAACAACCCAAGCGAATTTAAGGGGGACGACCTGCCTGTAGAAAGCCTGAGTTGGGTTGACTGCACAAATTTCTGCGGTCTGTTAGAGAAAAATGGTCTATCCGTTACCCTGCCAACGGAAGCGCAATGGGAATACGCCTGTCGTGCGGGAACACAAACCCTGTTTTACTTCGGGGATTCTGAGTCTAATCTTTACAAATTTGCCAACTCCAATAGAAATGATGGCTTTGATAAAACCGCACCAGTCCGGTCATTTCCCCCTAATCCATGGGGATTATACGATATGCACGGAAATGTTTGGGAAATGTGTTCCGACTGGAAAGGATATTATGAAAACGGTCCAGTTACCGACCCGAAAGGTTCCAACCAAAGTACTCGACACGTCTCACGCGGTGGAGGCTGGGAAAGCTGTCCCGGTTGCCGTTGCGCTGACCGCGGAAATAATTTATACCCAACTTGCTGTAACGAGCTCGGTTTCCGCATAATTCTAAATTACACAGAAGATGCTAATTCATCAGATTCCGAAACAAATGCAGTGCAAAGCAGAGTTGGCTCAACGACAGATTCGAACAAAGCGGTTGATCTAATTCCTACCGGCAACCAAGCAGGTGAACGTATGGTCAAAACTATCAAGGGCGTTCAGTTTGCCTTTAGATGGTGTCCGGCCGGGTCGTTTACGATGGGATCGCGT
>CAYZMZ010000091.1:0-8713 GCA_964479655.1 uncultured Planctomycetaceae bacterium | reverse complement strand
GAACAGGGACGATTTAGCAATGAAACGCAGCACCGAGTAAATCTAACCCAAGGTTTTTGGATTATGGAAACGGAAGTTACACAGCTACAATGGTATATTATCATGGGAAAAATTCCATGTCTGCGCAAGGGAAAAACCTTGCCCGTTGAGAACGTCAGCTGGAAAGACTGCAAGGAATTTTGCGAACAATGCGAGACATTCGATCTTCCATTGAAATTACCGACTGAAACACAATGGGAATACGCGTGCCGAGCGGGAACGACATCCGCCTGTTCGGGCGATCTAAATGAGATGGCGTGGTACGAGAACAATTCATACGACAAATCGCATCCGGTTGGTTCCAAAAAACCGAACAATTGGGGAATCTACGATATGCACGGCAACGTGTGGGAATGGTGCAAAGACTGGAAAAGTGCTTATCCGAAAGAATTTGTAACCGATCCTGTCGGACCGAACAGCGGTAACGTTCGTATTGTGCGCGGCGGTAGCTGGAATGACGCAGCACAAAGCTGCCGATCGGCTCGACGAGGCGATAATGAGCCGATACACAAAAGTAATAATTTGGGCTTTCGTTGCGTTTTAGTGCTACCTGAAAATGATCTATCACAAAGCGAAAACAAAACAGAGAATGAAAACACGGATATATCTGGGTTCCTCTAATTCGCTCAAAGTGAACAGATAACCCCCTGTTGTATCCAATTTGAACAAAATGAAACGACTGGTTTATGACAATATAAGACGGAAATTTCAAGAAAAGCCCGCATACAAACGTATATAACTCGGAAATCAGCCGATCAAACTGATGATTCATTATAATTGATAATTTTAGACGACAGAAATAATTATGAGTGACGACAACGAGAATTTAAATCCTTACCATAAACTGTTTGGAATACCTTTAGACGAAAGCACACCTAACTATTATTCGCTTTTGGGTGTTTCGATTTTTGAGTCGGATACGAATATTATTGCCAACGCGCAAGAAGGGCGTTTGGTACTATTACGTACATTGATGCAGCATTCTAAACAGGCAGGGGTTTACGCACAATTTATTCCCCAGTTGCTCGACGAGGTTATTCAAGCTGGAAACTGTCTACTTAATCCTCAAAATAAAACTCAATACGATAAGACGTTGAAACAAAAGGATCAGAAATCGGAGGAAGAAATTTCGATTTCCCCTGCCTCGTTTTCCGAATCGATAAATAACGAACAATCGATGGATAATTCCGAGAATGTTTCATCGCAGGTCAATTCAGAAGAAGTCAATCAGGCACTTGAAGAAGAGCCAAAGTTGAACTTTGAAACGGAAGACGATTGGTCTGAATCTTTTCCGATACTGCCAAACTCGACCGATCTGAACACAGCGGAAGATAATAGTACAACTCCATCAGGGTTGATTGACGAAAATTCTATCACGCCCATCCCTGAATCGACTCCTATTTCAATTTCAAATGACTTCGATTCTAACGATTTCGATTCTGATGATTTCGATTTTGATCAAAATACCGAGGATCAATCTACAACGACCGATCCACAAATCGAAATTTGGCATCCGAGCGATTTGTACAACTGGCATAAAATACTCCAATTATCGCCAGCCATACTATTCTGTATATCGAGCGTTCTGACCTTTCTGTTACTACTGATTATATTTTTCTGTTTCAGCTTATTGCAACCTTCCCCCGAACAGAAAAAAGCAGAAAAGCATTTCAACATGGCACAGGAATTGTATCAGAAAAACGAAATGATGAAAGCTTTTGCGGAGCTCCAAATGGCGGATATGCTAAATCCCAGTCAGGAATATCTCGCGCTTAAAGAAGAAATTATTCATAAATTCAAGCCGGGCGAGAAAATGACCAAAACAGTCGAAGACATTCAGTACGACTTCTGCTGGTGTCCGCCGGGAACGTTTATGATGGGGTCGCCGAAATCCGAACCAGGTCATAAAGACAACGAAACGCAGCATAAAGTTACGCTCACCGAAGGATTTTGGATGCTTGATTCGGAAGTTACCGTCGGCATGTTCCGTTCATTCGTTCAGTCAACAGGATACCAGTGCCATGGAGAAAAGCCAATGGGCAAGGTTGAATATTCCTGGGAAAATCCGGGATTCAAACAAACGGATGAGCATCCCGTTGTATGCGTTAGCTGGTTTGACGCCGTTGCATTTTGCAAATGGCTTGGTGAACAGTTAGATATGGATTGCTATTTACCCACCGAAGCACAATGGGAATACGCCTGTCGCGCCGGAACGACCTCAATGATTGGCGGAACGGGCGATATTAACGAAATGGCATGGACGCAATGCGGAGGCACTCGTCCTGTAAAAGGGAAAAAGCCGAATGACTGGGGACTTTTTGATATGCACGGCAACGCCGGCGATTGGTGCGCCGATTGGTACGATACGAATTATTTTGAAATCTCGCCTGAAAATAATCCGACTGGGCCAGAGGGAAGTCATAGCAGAGTACTCCGCGGAGGAGGCTGGAGTCATTCATTGACAAGCTGTAAATCTTCGTTTCGACATGAAGCCCGCCCCCGTTTTCGACACGATAGCTGGGGGTTTCGCGTTCGCCTGACACCCAACAAACCGAATCCAAAACAAATTATCACCGCGCTGATGACGGAAAATCAGAAATGGTCATACACCTTTGTTAATCCTGGAAATAACTGGACAAATCAATTCCCGCTTCCTAAAAGCAAGAATGGCGCAGCCGATTTTGATACAAGCCATTTGTGGGAAAAAGACAAACAAAATATTTGGCTGACCACCGAACTGATTCTGCCTGATTCGTACAAGCCGGAACCGCTGGTAATTCAATACCGGGTTGACGATGATATTCAGATTTACGTCAACGACATTCGCCTGATTCGACGAACCTATAAAAACGGGGACTGGCGATTGGCATTACCGACACGTAACCCGCTCCACGGAGGGAAAAATATCATCGCAGTTAAATGCGAAAATTATTATTCGGACGGTCCCGGTATGGCAGGGGTTGAACTGTATCAAGGCGGCATCTTTCCCCATGTTGATCTTTCGGATAAAACCGATCAAAAGCATTATTTTTTGGTCGGTGAACACGATGCACTGCGTTGCGTCGAAACAAAATCCTTTGTTTACGACAGCATCACCCTGGAAGGCGATTCCAAAAGCAACATAAACGGTCCGCAAGGCGAAAGAGTTATGTCAATTACGGCAGATGGTAAACGCATGTGCAGAGCAGATAAAGACCATGTCGTTCGTTTGTGGGACGTTCAAACAGGAGAAATAATCCGCGATTTTGGTGCTGCTTCTGGAAGTACAGCACAAATTACCATGGATGGAACAAAAATTGTTTCAGGAATAGAAGACCAAGTGTATATATGGAATCCCGAAACAGGAACAAAAACGGATTTTTGGGAATTACCCGGAAAAACAGGCGATTGCTGGTGCAATATGGCGTTATCATTAGACGGAAAACAGGTTGCCTTTACGTATCGAAAAGATAAGAATAATCCGCGATTTACAGGCATTTGGAATATTGAATCCAAGAAGCAGATTCAAGAGATTCCCGGACATGAGAAAATCTGTTTCTCGCCCGATGGAACAAAAATCGGCAGTACCGGCGGCGTTTGGGACCTCGCCTCTGGAGAGCGGCTTTACGAAAACAAAGATTCAAACTACGCCTTTACTTGGTCTCCACTGGGAGATGTTGTTGCGTTCGGAACACACGGTTCAGAAGTATGTATCCGCGATGCCAACACGGGAAGGCTAAAAAAACGCCTTCACGGTCCTCGAAGTTATATTTGGAGTTTATCTTTCTCAACGGATGGAAAGTATCTCGCTGCAACGGCATGGTTTTCAACTTATGTTTGGAATACAAAAACATGGGAAAAAGTGGATGAATTTGACTGGAACAGAAACTTTGGCCGCGTTGCTTTCATCCCGCAGCGAGACTACCCTCAACAACTCGAACAGTTCCTAAAGCAGTTACCCTCAAATACCGAAAATATACAAGATTCTACCATTGTAAAAGATTTACCTGACAAAAACAACCAGGGAAAAGTTCAACTAAACCGCGTACCTCCAACCAAACAGGTGGCAAAAATAGCAGAAACAGATCAAACGAAAAAAGCGACAAGCGTTTCTCAGAAGAATTCGCTTTCGACCGTTCAATTGTCTGAAACTAAATCCGTTTTTTCTCGCAGACAGGTCGGTGAACGGTTGGTAAAAACAATTAATGGGGTTCAGTTTGCTTTCCGCTGGTGCCCGCCAGGTTCCTTTATAATGGGAAGCCCGGAAAACGAGACCGGTCATTTACCCCATGAAAACCAGCACAAAGTTACACTGACTAAAGGTTTCTGGTTGATGGAAACGGAGGTAACCCAGGCGCAGTGGAAGGCAGTTATGGGCGACAATCCAAGCGTATTCAAAGGCGATAATCTGCCGGTAGAATATGTAAACTGGACTGACTGTCAAGCGTTTTGTCAAAAAAGCACGTCTTTGGGGCTACCGCTAAAATTGCCGACTGAAGCGCAATGGGAGTACGCTTGTCGTGCGGGAACAACAGGGGCCTTTGCAGGCGATTTAGACGCAATCGCATGGTATCTTTCCAATTCGTATGCTCAAACTCATCCGGTGGCTACGAAAAAACCAAACGCATGGGGTTTATACGATATGCACGGCAACGTGTGGGAATGGTGTGCGGATTGGGTTGCTGAATACCCCAACGGTGCGGTAATCGATCCGGCTGGACCTAGTCAAGGCACAGTCCGCGTTGGGCGCGGCGGCGGTTGGTTCAGCATTGATCTGCTTTGCCGATCGGCAACCCGCTGCACGGGAGAACAGGAACGCGCCTTTTATCTGGGCTTGCGATGTGTGTTGATTCCAACAAGTGCTGATTTGATAAAAGATAATCGTCCTGATGCAATCCTTCTTAATGCTGATACGTTGATTACAAACGCTCCCGTAAACGAAGATATTATACCTGAACAAGTAAATCAATACTGTAAAAAACTGATCAATAAACAGGAGTACTTATTCGGTCAGGTGTTTTTTGACGACAACGGGAAAAAGACTCCCGCGACCGAAAATCAGTACTCGGTTGCAATTCCAGGCTGTAATTGCCGAACCTTTGATAACGGTTGGTATGTAATACCTCTTCGCTCAAACAAAGCGGCTGTTCCAAAGCAAACATTATATGCGTCTGCGCTATATTATAATCAGCTGGAAATACAGTTGGACTTGAACGAAAACGAAGGAAAACGCAAGGATATAATCTTAAAGAAAACGCCTGACTTGGAAAAAACAACAATTCAGGGAGTCATTCTTGATGAACAGAATAATCCCGTTAAAGATATTGAAATTTCCATTCGTAATTGTTTAGATCCGTGGAATGGTTTTAAGATAGATGCAAAAACCGATGAAAAGGGATATTTTTCTTTCCCTCCTCTGACCGTTCAATCCTATCAGGTGTTTATAATGCATGAGTACTACAAACCCCAATGGTTTCGTTTAGATCCCGTAAAAGATAAAAAACAATGTTATCAATACGGCAACGTCGTTCAGCAAAAACCTTCAGATCCCATGAATTTAATGTTGTATTGGAACAATCGCATAGTAATAGATTACGAATTCAGTTCAACCAATAATTTTAGCGGAACGAAGATTGAACGTGACTTTATGGTTCATGGTAACACTGAGATTGATTTTAAAAATCAACAGCTCACTTCAACAGGCGACATTCGTCTTTTGCATTTTCCTGATACGGTGTTTGGAGTAAGTCATTCTAACGGAAAGAATGGATTTTACGATGCCGGCGAAGTTCCTTTTGACTCCGTTAAATCCATAGATAAATCCAAAATAGAAGTTTCCCAAGTAAAGGTTTTGCTCAATCATGTTTATTGTGTATATACAACCAACGACACCTGCATTAAATTCATGGTCAAAAAAATAGAAAAAAACAAGCCTGAGGAATAAACTGCATAGATATACACTATTAACTAAAAGGATACAATCTCAATTATTACCATTGATAAAAGAAAATAAGAACTCTGGACTTTCAGCCAGATAAGAAATTGCTTTTTCTCTCCCGCAGGTCGTCGAGCACCGCTATGTGGTGCTCGATGATCGGGAGGGGTACTAAGAGGACGCTTGATCAATTCCATATATCTGTCAATAAAACGCTTTATCTCATATTTCTGCGCGACATTCCCTGCACCCTCGTTTTATACTATACCCCCTTGATCTATCAATCAGATCAAAACAAATTGTACAAAAGCTCCCCTATCCAATTATAAATTTACACATCTGATTAAAAAGTACCCCCATTCCAATCAGACCGCCGGTTAACAGCAGACCAGTTAGAATACTTCGGCATCGGAAAAATAGGTCGTAGTACCATTTGGACGACGCCTGCTTTTCAAACCAGGCAGGGAAATAAAACGGAGCCGGGTGCGCACTGGCTGTCGAATACTTACCGCTGGTTGCGGCGGATAATTTTACCTCTGTCGGGCACATAGCCAACAAACGATCTAAATAGGGATTTCTTTTTTTCAACTTGGGGAATCGCTTGTTCAGTTTCATCCGACTAGCTCGATATTCAGCGGCGTGCTGGGGTAAATCATCCAAGAGAAGATCAAGGGTATCCAACGCCAGCCGACGCGGAGAAAACGTTTCCAGTCCCGACATAATTTTGAATAACTTTAAGTCTGTCGAATCTAAATTATCCGGCCAAACGGGAGGTAATTCCTCGTCGTTATCGTCGCCGACCGCCGCAATGGGCGCGTTTTTGGGCTTGCGAACGGTAATCAAAATTTTTAACTGATTTAATCGATGCTCATATTCAGGCGAAAATTGAGTATATTGCTTACAGGAATCCCACTTCTTTTTGCGCTGAGCCGAAGTCAAGCGGAAATATTTTATCAAAAGTATGTTTCTCAGATTTTGCGTCAATTGCAAAATACCCCAATCGTCATATCTTGCTATGCCGGGAGTAAAAGGACTTAAATTATCGTTGCGTTCAAGAACAATATCCACGCAAAGCAATTCATCGAACGCCAGAGTCGCGTTTTCATGACGTATATAATCCAATACTCCGATTATTTTATCTGTCGTATCGGTTGGAATAAAACGATCGAAATCTTCCTTTTCTTCTTCTCCTCCGGTAGCCGCAGACGGATTTTCCTCGGAAGAGGTCTGCAATAATTTTTTCAAATGCGACTGAATTTTAGCGGGCAGGACGAATATACGCCAGTTTGCCCACGATAACGCCTTGGCATTTATCGCTGCTTCGTTTACCGATGCATCCTTTTCCGCATCGGTTTTCGCGTCGGCTTGAGTTTCATTTTCCGCGTCGGTTTCCTGTAGCTGCCCAGACGGCAAGTTCTCAGCAGACGTCTGAACCGATTCAGGAGATTCGTTAAGATTATCAGCATTATCTTTCATAGTAACCTTAATCATATACAATTTTTGATAAAAATCAACTCATTTTTTCGCTTTTTACCAAAAATATGGTATAATTTAGTAGATTCATCTGGAATCATTTCGGATTTACCCCCGATTCCACTTGAATTTTCCGGTTTGCATAACAATCCGGAAAAAATCAATTGGAACCTAAACGGGGGATTTTTCGTTATAAAATCAATATTCCGGGGCAGGACAGGTTTCAAAGTCAGTAATAAGGTTATTATGAACGAACAAGCAGGATGGGCAGAAGGTTTTATCGTTTATCTAAAAGGTGAATGCCATCTGTCCCGCAATACGGTTTTATCGTACGCCCGGGATTTAATCAAATTCTATGCCTGGTTGGAAGGACGCGATCTTACCAAGCTGACAATTAGTCAATTATCCAACTATCCGCAGTTTTTGCATGACTTAAATCTAGCTCCTGTTTCCATAGCGCGGCATTTGGTTTCGCTGCGAATGTTTTACAAATACCTGCAACTGGAGGGACTCGTTACAGACAATAACGCAATGTTGCTAGGATCTCAAAAGCTCTGGGATCGAGTACCGCGCGTTCTGTCGGTAGAACAGGTTCAACAGCTTTTAGCCGCCCCGACCCAAGATCAGGCTTATTTTTTACGGGACAAGGCAATTTTGGAAACGTTATATGCCACCGGTTGCCGAGCATCGGAAATAATCAATATTAAAATGCGGGATATTCTTTGGGACGAAAGTTTTATTCGGGTTACCGGCAAGGGAGATAAAGAAAGACTGGTTCCGCTGGGGAAAACCGCCGTCGACGCTCTGATTAACTATATAGAAAACGAGCGACCGGAACTGGTTCAAAAAAGCCAGCCGGTTACCAGCTGGGTATTTCTATCCTATCGCGGAAAACAAATCAGACGCGAACGGATTTGGGAATTAATCAAAAAATACGCTGATATAGCTGATATACATAAAGAAATCAGTCCTCATACACTCCGCCACTCTTTTGCAACTCACTTATTAGCCGGCGGGGCAGATTTACGAATGGTTCAGGAAATGCTTGGACATGCCAATATCAGCACGACACAAATATACACTCACGTAGACGCCAAACGGCTTAAAGAGATTCACAAAAAATTTCATCCTCGTTCCTAAAAATAGCCGCTGGAAACAGCAATTTCAACGCGGCAATCAATGCAATTTTCGTGGAGTAGTCAAAGCTTGCTCCCGTCCTTAACGCCGTTAGGCGTTCCCGTAAAGTTGAGATAATAACGGGAAGGCACGCCTCGGGGTACCAACCGC
>CAYZMZ010000090.1:7073-9997 GCA_964479655.1 uncultured Planctomycetaceae bacterium | reverse complement strand
CATTTTTTCGTCTTGAGAATCGAAAATATGCCTGCAATGGTCGATCAAAGCCAGAATCGCGTTTTTTACCATTTCCAGTTTTCCTTTGTACAGACCTTCGGGGGCATCCGGCGCGTCGACGGTTAAATCGTACACGTTTTTGGCAATATCGCCCAAACGCTCGGCGTCTTTAACGATACTCATCATAATTAAGCACTGATCAAAATCGGCGGTTCCATGCACGGTAGTATGAATTACCAATTCTTTACGAATAGTACGCTCATATTTATTGATAGATTTATCCAAAGCAAACAATTCCGCTCTGATTTCCTGAGCGTCTGCGTATCGCAAGTAGGCGTCGGCAGCCAACTGAAATGCACGCCGGGACGCGTCTAACATTTCACAAAACTGGCTGCGGATATTTTTCATCCCTCCCTGCGGAGTTGACGACGGATTGCCTGCATAAAGCCATTTAAACATCATTTTATATCCTCATTGAATCAAATACGATTATTATACTATGACTACGTGATTGTTTCTTCTTAACGTCGTTTTGATTTCGCCTTCAGAATCAAAAAAACTTTTTTTACCGATTGAGGCGAAATGAAACGACTGATTTTTGTTATACAAACCGGAAAAAGCCAAGCGGAACCAGTATATACTGCGTTTGTAACCGATTATACTACTTTACTCTAATACGATTGTATTGTCATTAAGTTTGTTTTGTCGTTTTTCCCCTTTGAATTTTCCAAAATAACCAAAGGGGAAAATCGAGCAATCTTGGCAAAATTATCTAAATAACCAAAAGCCTACAGCCGGAATAACAAAAAATATCGAACTTATCCATATCGCTACGTACCATCGACTGCGGGTTAAAATTAACGTTAAGTGCTCTGTCATAAAAACCGGCAGTCTCAATTGCGGAATAGGATAGAACAGTAAAACGCCGGTTAAGTTAAATAATAAATGGACGAACGCCAAAGACAATCCCAGCGATCCGTTTGGGGTTCCCATAAACGCCATCGCCGCTAAAATCGCGGTTATCGTCGTCCCGATATTCGCTCCTAAAACAATCGGATAGATGGTTCTGACCGTTAAAATTCCTGCTGCAACCAGAGGAACCATCAAAGAGGTTGTAATACTCGAGGACTGCACAATCATCGTTACGACCATTCCGATGAGAATACCGAGATACCCGTTTTTCGACAAAATACGGTTAAGCCATTCTTCTATTCGATTGGCCATTAAAATCTGCATGTTTTTGGTAATTTGTATCAAGGCGAAGAACAGAATTATCAAGCCTAATATCGCCATTATAACCGCGCTGAAAGAAACGGAACAGGCCCAGGTTTGGGAAAGCAGCGTTTCCAAAAATTTAACCGGGCACGATACCGCAATCGGAATCGGATTGACAAACCATCCGCCGCTTGCCGCACCGGGCGTATGAGAAATCGGCAGAATCGACGTTATCCACAACGCCGTTTTACTCAAATATCCAAAGCAGGATTCCAGAATAAAACAAACGGTAACGGTTAATAAGTTGAAATTATCTTGGATTAGGGCGGCGGAAAAGGCTCTGGCAAACGTTTTTCGCTGACCGATATGCCCCAGCGCGACGATCATACACGTTAAAGACGTTCCGATATTCGCGCCCATAATAATCGAAACCGCGCCTTCAAAGGGCATAACCCCAGAGGCTACCATCGCAACCGCTAAACTGGTCGTCGCGGACGAACTTTGCATGATTGCCGTCATAAAAATCCCCAAACAAAGTCCGACAAAGGGATTTTTCAATTCAGAAACCAGCATCTGCCAAAATGTTTCGTACTGATCGGTATAAAGTTTAGCCGCATCGCCAAACATTTTAACCGCAACCAGAAACAAATATACCAAAAAGACAAACAACAACAAACGGGCAATAAGCTCGGCGTATTTATAGACGGCGTCGTTTTCAGATTGCATCATAATCGGGCGCACTTATAGGGGGAAAACGTTGGGATACACTCCAACAAAATTATGGTCTAATTATCGTCTTTGATAAAAAATCGTCAAGAGGGGGCAGACCCTCTCTTTTGTTCTAAAATCGATTGAATTATGACTGCGAAAAATCCCCGTCTGATTGCGGAGAATACCGTCCGACTACAAAGAAATTGCAGACCAATTACAGAAAATACTGTTTGATGACAGAAAGAAAATAGTCCTCTTTAACAAAAATCCCCTCTTAAAAAGAGGGGAGATAATCGAGCGGCAAAAACGCCGCCCGGATAGTATTTGCGTTCGTTAGAACAATAATACTATGACAACCTGATTTTTTCTAACGACACCGTTTTGATTTCGCCTCAATACGAATATAAACTCCTCGTTTTACCGATTAAGGCGAAATGAAACGACTGTTTTATGGTAATATAAGTTGGAAAAATTCAAGTTGAATCAGTATATCACACGATACCGTGAGCCATCATGCTGCGGGCAACTTTCAGGAAACCTGCGATATTGGCACCTGCCATCAAATTACCCTTCTTGCCGTAGGCTTCTGCGGCTGAAGTGCACTGATCGTAAATGTTGTTCATAATACCGTGCAGTTTGGAATCGACTTCGTCAAAAGTCCAATGCAGACGCATGGAGTTCTGGGACATTTCCAAAGCGGAGGTCGCGACACCGCCGGCGTTGGCAGCCTTGGCGGGACCAAAGGGGATACCAGCGTCCAGGAACGTATCAATCGCTTCGGGGGTTGAAGGCATGTTCGCGCCTTCGGAAACGAACTTAACGCCGTTCTTAACCAGCAAAGCGGCTTCGTCGCCGTTGATTTCGTTCTGCGTTGCGCACGGAAGAGCAATGTCAACCGGAACAGACCAGATACCGCGGCAACCTTCAAAATACTGAGCGCCGGATTTAGCGTCGGCATATTCTTTAATACGTCCGCGGCGGCCTTCCTTGATTTCCTT
>CAYZMZ010000090.1:0-7063 GCA_964479655.1 uncultured Planctomycetaceae bacterium | reverse complement strand
AGATCGATACCCGCTTCGTCAACAACGTATCCGTTGGAATCGGACATCGCAACAACCTTGGCTCCCAAAGAAGTCGCTTTCTGATTGGCGTAAATGGCAACATTGCCGGAACCAGAAACGATTACGCGCTTGCTGTTCCAATCCGTTCCCGCGTCTTGCAACATGCGGGTTGCATAATAAACCAAACCGAAACCAGTCGCCTCGGTTCGCGCTAAAGAACCGCCCCAATCCAAGCCTTTACCGGTCAGAATTCCGGTGAAGCTGTTGGTTAATCGCTTGTATTGACCGAACATATAGCCGATTTCTCGGGCGCCGGTTCCAATATCGCCAGCCGGAACGTCGGTATCAGGACCAATATGACGGAACAGTTCTGTCATGAAAGACTGGCAGAAGCTCATTACTTCGCGATCAGACTTTCCTTTCGGATTGAAATCAGAACCGCCTTTACCGCCTCCGATGGGAGTGGTAGTCAAAGCGTTTTTGAAAATCTGTTCGAATCCCAAGAACTTAATAATTCCCAAGTAAACCGATGGGTGAAGACGAATACCGCCTTTGTAAGGACCGATAGCCGAATTGAATTGAACGCGGAAGCCTCGGTTGACTTGGACTTCGCCTTTGTCGTCTACCCACGGAACGCGGAACATGATTTGTCGTTCCGGTTCTACTAATCGTTCGACGATTTTTTCCTTGACAAACTCCGGGTGAGCTTCCAAAACGGGCGCGACACACATAAGAACTTCTTTAACGGCCTGATGAAATTCTTTTTCTCCCGGGTTACGGGCGATAACCTGATCCATGACAACGTCGGAATACTGCGACATAATTTTAAGCCTTTCGTCTACAAAAAACTGAATAAAAATACGCTTATCCTGATTTCAAGGTTTTTACCGAACCAGCTGATTCACAAAAAATCGGTTAGCGGCCGCTTGAAAAAATGGGTAATGCACTAAAAGTCCTGAAAAAGGACGTGATTTACAAACTAAATTGAAGGAGAAACGGAATCTCTCCTTTAATTTGTTGAAGATTGTACTTCAAAGAACTAATTAGACAAGGGATTTCCCCTTTTATTTGATAAAAATAGACTGATTACTTCCGGCAATTTTGCCGTTGAAATTTGAGATTTCGGCAACAATTGCCGTGTCGGGGAACAAACGTCTATTTTCGCCTCCACTGTATTATTGCGGAGGACGGGCGATTGGGGCGTCTGGGGCTTTTTCATCGCCTTTGTCGGGCAGATTGAGTTTGTGGTTGATTTTCTCCAACTCGCACTCATGGAAGAATATATCGTCCCTTAAATGTTCGTACCTTACAAAAGTATTTCTAAATTCTTCATTCATTAATTCAACTTCATGGCGCAATTCTCCAACCTCTACCGTATTGCTGTGCAGCAACGAACAAGCGAAATAATAGCCGACGAAAAATCCAAATATAATACCGAATAAAAAGACCAGCGTCCCTTGAATGGGAAATGGACGAAAAAAGATATTTGTCATGGCGGCGGATAGGGGTTAAGAGGTTGTAATCCAGCCTGTCCCAAGAAACAAAAATGGGGCAGACCAATATCTAACTCTGCCACGACCAAGGGGCTTCCTAGTATATCAGCCTGCACCCGTAATTGCAAAATTACGTTGCTGCTGAGTACCACTAGGAAAAATTTTGGTCGTTTTGAGTTAGGGTAAACAGTTTTCGATAACCGTTTTACCGGCTATCGCGATTCAAATTGTCAAATTGGGATAGTCCCCAATATATAAATACTCGAACAATCTCAATTCAGTATGGATTATATCACGCTAAAAACCCTTTGTCAATAAGTCCCTCCGCATTTCTATAGATAACAATTTTAGGAATTATTGTTCAGACACGGAAATCCAATCGAATACTGCTTGTTCCTCGGTTTGTTTCCGTTCTCGGGAACAATTTTTTCCTTCCCCTGTATTTATTATTGCGGAGGACGGGCAGTTGGGGCGTCGGGGGCTTTTTCATCGCCTTTGTCGGGCAGATTGAGTTTGTGGTTGATTTTCTCCAACTCGCACTCATGGAAGAATATATCGTCCCTTAAATGTTCGTACCTTACAAAAGTATTTCTAAATTCTTCATTCATTAATTCAACTTCATGGCGCAATTCTCCAACCTCTACCGTATTGCTGTGCAGCAACGAACAAGCGAAATAATAGCCGACGAAAAATCCAAATATAATACCGAATAAAAAGACCAGCGTCCCTTGAATGGGAAATGGACGAAAAAAGATATTTGTCATGGCGGCGGATAGGGGTTAAGAGGTTGTAATCCAGCCTGTCCCAAGAAACAAAAATGGGGCAGACCAATATCTAACTCTGCCACGACCAAGGGGCTTCCTAGTATATCAGCCTGCACCCGTAATTGCAAAATTACGTTGCTGCTGAGTACCACTAGGAAAAATTTTGGTCGTTTTGAGTTAGGGTAAACAGTTTTCGATAACCGTTTTACCGGCTATCGCGATTCAAATTGTCAAATTGGGATAGTCCCCAATATATAAATACTCGAACAATCTCAATTCAGTATGGATTATATCACGCTAAAAACCCTTTGTCAATAAGTCCCTCCGCATTTCTATAGATAACAATTTTAGGAATTATTGTTCAAACACGGAAATCCAATCGAATACGGCTTGGTTCCAACCACGGTCAGAGGTTTCTATTTGGTAGAACGCCGCGAATCGTTTCCCTCCGCGAATCTTTCCGTGCAGCCAGCCTTCGGCTGGCTGCACGGAAAAGATTCGCACGATGGTCAATGGGGTGTATCTCTGTTCCCGCCACTGAAGTGGCGGGTTATGGAGAGGAATGTCTTCTCCATAACCCCGGACTTTAGTCCGGGGCTGAATGTAAATCCACCATACTTACTTGCCCGCGCTTCTTTCTCCGGCTCAAAACAGATAACAAATATAGAATATGGCGGACGAGGACGTCCGCGCTCCGCAAAACGGTTTCCGTTGCAAATCCCAAAAAACTAACGGGAACGGGAGCAAGCTCTCCCGGTTCGTCCAGGGTCTTGACAAAAGCAATCCATTTGATATACTCTATAGAAAATGCGAGCGTAACTCAGTTGGTAGAGTGGTAGCTTCCCAAGCTGCAAGTCGCGGGTTCGAATCCCGTCGCTCGCTTTTTTCTATCTCGATGGTTTTTATACAATAACTACTTAATTTTTTCTATCGGCACCGTACTGATTTCACCCCGTCGGAAGAACGCACTCTCTTTTATCGATTTGGCGCAAAATGGAACCGGGCGGTTTTACGAAATTTTACATCGGATAATTTCAAGCGGAATCGGTATAATAAGAGTTTAATCCGATTCACGTAGTATAAATTTTTAATCGACCGAACGAATATCGCGAATAAAACC
The DNA here is from genome assembly GCA_964479655.1 of uncultured Planctomycetaceae bacterium. GTDB lineage: Bacteria > Planctomycetota > Planctomycetia > Pirellulales > Thermoguttaceae > RUG11551. Next base: position 3,686 of record CAYZMZ010000090.1, on the reverse strand, counting down.
TCTCGGCGTCGAGGCATCGGCCGCAATCGGCGGAGAAACATACGTGCCGTGATTACCGGCTTTGTCTATTATCTCCATTTTAACGATAATTCTCGGAGGAACGTCGCTGGGCATGTTCCACAGATAATCGCTGGAAGCCGGGAGCTGATCGGCAATTAAACTCCACGGAGCTTGACCGTCCCGGGACCAGTAAAGGCTAACCGGGTTGGCCGCTGGATATTGATCTGTTGAAGTCCAGCGAAGCCGCATTTGCGGAATATTGGAATCGATACGAATATCGGCACTTTTCAATTCGCCGGTCGGAACCATTCGATCTAATATCAGCCACGACGCCGGATTTTCACCAGATCGGGGATTTACTCCTCCTAATCCTGCCCCGTTTTTAATGACCATCTTTAAACCATAAATACCGTCTTCTTGCAATTCGACGGAAATGGGGGTAATATTATCTTTATCGACGGCTAAAACACTCCAGGTAGCTCCCTGATCTTTTGTGTACCATAGTTCGACAGACCCTACTCCAGACCGTCCTACGGAAGTAATTTCGTAATCCAAATCGAATTTAGGAGTATTGATAATCATCGCATGCGATAAATCGACTGCCGGACGAGGCATCATCTTTCGATCTACCCTCATCGGAGAGGAATTATTAACCGTTCTGTTGGTCGTACTCTCATTGGAATAGGACGCGGGATCCTCTCGAACGGGCGACCAGTCGGGTATTGAGCTGGCGGTAGCCGGACGGGGATTCGTATCGCTGGGCAGAGAACCGGATTCCGATACAGCGGATTCCGCTTTTTTCTCTTCGTCACCTAAAAATGCGGACTTAAATTCGCCCTTACCCGCGTTGGTAAAGCCGGTTATTGACTGACGTGTTTCGCCGGGCAAGACCACCGGAGTACCATCGAGAGGAATATTCCACAGAACAACCGTCGGCGTTTTGGCTTTATCCGCCGCTTCACCTTTGAGGAAAAGTCGCGTTATTCGTTCTGGAAGATCGATTGTAAACTGTCCTGTAGAAACCTGTTCTTGATTTACCGTTGCACGCGGATTGATTCCAACCGGCTGCCACTGTGCGGTTTCCGAATAGCGTTGGAAAAACTTAACCGATTCCGGATCGGGGCATTTATCGGTCATCGTCCAGTAAACCGTTAGCTGATTGGGGGCGGTTTTCTGGGTTTCGATTTTCATCTTCGGCGGATCGGTATCTATAATAATTTTCAAATCCGGTCGCGGTCCCAATTGCGGCTGCGGACGATTTTCTACCCTTGAAGGACGAATTGCAAACCAGTATTCCCCATCGTTCCCCACGCGTACGTTAAATTGTTTAGACGCATCTCCCTTTTCGTTGGCGGGAATAAGCGATTTATACAACTCCCAATTCTGACCGTAATTCTTTGATACATAAAGATTTAACGCGGAATTAGCATCTGATGAATCGGTAAGCTGATACGGAATATAAAATTCATTCTGACGCAAATACGCCTTGGGCGATTGCGATCGGGAATTATCTGCCGGGCGATTCCCCCCCGCAAGAAATGGGTCTTGTCCCAAGGAAACTCCGAATAGAAGCGTCCAAAAGGCAAAAATTGAGATTTTTCGCCAAAATCGACTCGTTATTTGGGACGGTAAACACATAATTCTTTATTTTTTGGATAAAAACACGAAAAAATATTTCTGTTTATTCAAACATACGTTATAATTATATTCGGTTGAAAAGTTTTGTAAAATTATTATATTTTTGAATTTTCCGATTAGGTAAAATAAATGAATTTTAATCAGCTTGCCATATTGCTAGGAACGACCTATTCTCTGCCTCAACTGCCGCCTATTGCATGGGGAGTTGGAATTGTACTGCTGATTATTTTTATTATCGTTTTTCTCTATATTTTCGCCCATTTAAAGGCGATTCGGAAAAATCCAGAGGTTAACGACCCGAACTCGCTTCTGACGGAGTTTCGGAATATGCGAGATAGCGGAGAAATCTCAAGCGATGAATATCGCAATATCATCTCGCTATTCAAAGATAAATTTCTCAATGACAAGCCCTAACCTGCCGTTTTTGAATACCGCTTGTTCACCCAACGCCTTTAATGAATTTTATCGTCTACAGAGAGTTCCCGATTGGCAGAAAGTTTGCGTCTTATCGTCCTGTTGGACGGCATGCTTGCCGCCCTGGAACAACGCCAATCATTTTTGGGGGTATGCGGACAATAGTTTAAATCAGCGGTAGCTCGAACGGCTACCGCATTCTTTGCTGCCCGATTCAAATTCGCGTTCTAAAAGAACGTTTCAGTGCCCATTTCTCCCCGTTGTTTGGGTACAATCGTCTGGGCGATTTCAGACCAAAGCGGATAGCCCGTTCCTCGCATTGGGAATCCAAGCTCTTTTCTGGTCAGATAATTAATCAACGGCTCGCCCGATTTCCAGCGACGTAAATTTTCGCAAAACATGTACGTCATATTTTCAACACGCCATCGGCTTTGTCCCGCGACGTGCGGAGTAATCAGCACGTTAGGACGCTCCCAAAGCGGGCTTTCCGGGGGCAACGGTTCAGGGTCGGTAACATCCATCACAGCTCCAATTAACTGACCTGAATCCAAAGCGGCGACCATCGCTTCGTGGTCAACCAACGCCCCGCGCGCCATGTTGGCAAACAACGCCCCGCGCTTAAACTTGCTAAATCGTTCGGCAGAAAAAGTTTTACGGGTAAATTGATTCAACGGTAAACAAGTTACCACAACATCCGCCTTGGGTAAAACCTCATCTAATTGATCGGCAGAATATAATTCGTCTACCGAATCAGGTTTATCGGTGGGGAACAAATCAACAGCCATGATTTTACCGCGAAACGGACGCAGTAATTCCGTTAGACGTCTGCCGACACCTCCCAGACCGACTACCAGTACCGTTCGATAGGTTAAATCCCAAGTCGGACGCCGGGTAAAATCACGCGTCGATTCCGCCAAGATAAACGTTTTCAAACGACGCATCCAGCCCGTTAAAAGGGAAATGGTATGTTCAGCTACTTGATCGGACAGTACGCCGGACGCACTGGTTACGTGAATAGGCGAATTAATCGTCGCCGGAACCAGGCAATGATCCATGCCGGCGGCCGAGGATTGAATCCACTGTAACCGACCTTGCTTAACTACCGCCGGCCAGTCGATACCTGCGGCTCCGGTAAGTTTTCCGTGTCCGCAAAAAATATCAGCCTCAAAAATTGCTTGTTTAATTTCAGACTGTCCAACAGAAATAATTTTATAGTCGGATCCGGCCGCCTGAGTAATCTGCTCAATTTGAGCTTCATTGACCGGATAGCACAATACGATGTTTTGCATTATAAAAAAGGGTATAATATATTTTGAAATAAAACAATATACGACTTGTCGCCGTATATTATACTACAACTACAGGATTTTTTCTCTCGACGGCGTTTTGGTTTCGCCCAATCAATAAAACAGCTCTTTGTTTTATTGATTGGAGCGAAACGAAACAACTCCGGCTTGTTATGCAAACCGGAAAAAGTCAAGTGGAACCAGGTATATTACTCTTGTTCGCTGATTGAAATTCGTTTTTCGATCAGTGTTTTGGTTTGTTTATCGGAAACAAAAGGCAACGCCTTTTTATACCAGACGGCGGCATGAGTCTTGAACGACTTTTGCATCGGAATCGGGTCTTGAGCG
>CAYZMZ010000089.1:1255-10047 GCA_964479655.1 uncultured Planctomycetaceae bacterium | reverse complement strand
TCCCAGGCTTTGCAGTCCGCGATGTTCAGCCGTCAAGAGAGAGCCGAATCCTAAAATGGAGGTGAGCGAGGTGAGCGTTAACGCCCCGGCTGTAGAGTTGTTGATTCTAAACGGACGGGTTTTATCCCGACGCCGATAATCGTGAACTATGTGTACTCCGTCGTCTATACCGATACCCAAAATTAACGGTAATACAATCATATTGGCAGAATTAAGCGGAACCTGCATAAAGCCCATCAATCCAAACAGGAACAGCATCCCCAAAATTAGCGGAAGCATGGCTAAAAGAGTATGACGTAAACTGCGGAAATCCAAAAATAAAATCGTCATAATACCCGCCAACGCGTACCATGCGGCGGTTTCGTAGGAACGTTTCATTTGAAGTGAACATTCGTATGTTTGCAGCGGATTGCCCGTTGCGTTGGGATCGACGGCTCGAACTTGGTCTACAAACTGCTTCAGATTATCCATACTCCAAATATCGCCAGAACCGTAGATTCTCATCGCATACATTCCATCTGAAGAATGCAATCGATCTGCCAATCCCTTGGGTAAATCGGCTAAAACAGGGGTTTCCGGATTGGAAACAGAATAAATCAACTGAATTAATCGGCAGTACTGCTCCGACATCTGCATTTCAAATTGATGAAGCCGCTGAGTTATTTCTTCGGGGGAAAGCGTATTGAATCGTTTGCGGATTTCCTTGATTCGGGAATTAAATTTATCGAATTTTTTCAACGCCTCAGGACAATGCTCAATGGCCGTTAAAAAGGCGTTCAAATCGCCTGCCGAGGGCGCAGACGCCGTCTTGCTTTGACCCTGCGATTTAGCTAAAATATCCAGCAATAAGCCCGAGGTTTGATGAATATGCGTAATCGTTTTTTCGTCCTCTGGAGAGGTTTGCGGCAGCAACGATACGATTTCTTCCACGCGGGTTATATTGGGCTGTTTGAGAAATTCCGCTTTTCGACGCAGAATCTCTTGCGGATCTTTGCTGATAGAAAGGGCAAACCAGACGTTTTGATCACTTTCTTTAAGAAGACGTTTTTCCCATTCTACCGACGCCAGCCCCTTGGGTTGCAGGTGCATTAAATTATGATCGTACTCTAAATCAGACATAAATGTTACACTTAAAGCCACCGCTCCAACGGTTACGATTCCTGTCGCCCAAAAATTATGGGAAAAGACATCGGTTACGGACGCCATTTTAATGCGGAACGTTTCGCCCTTGAAACGATGATTGACGAATTTATCCGCCAGCAAGGTTAGAATCGGCAGAACAAACAGCGAAGCTATACAGCACAAAATTACCCCGGCTGCCGCAATTTGTCCCAATTCGGCGACGCCGATAAACTCCTGACCGCCGGCTGCGGCAAAAGCAACCGCCGTTGTAAGCGCGCCGACGACAATACCCGGTCCAACTTCGCGGGAAGAACGAATCAACGAGCCCGCAACCGACTTGCCCGCATGTCTGCAATGACAGTATCGTGCTAAATAATGAACCCCGAAATCGACGCCCAATCCGACTAAAATCGCGCTGAATGCAATACTAAGTATATTCAAATGACCGATAAAAAAGGTAATAAAACCCATCGTCCAGCCAATTCCGATTAAGAGGGTAATCAGCAGTAAGATACTGTACCGAATACCACGGAAAGCAAACAAGAACAAAATCGCAACGCCCGCCAGCGATAAAACGGTCGCCAGATTCATCGCGTTTTGAGAACTGCTCATTTCGTCGTTTTCCATAATAGGCAATCCGGTTAATCCCAGCGTAACTTGCGGATAATCTGCCTGTTTGGAATCGATTATATTTCTTAAAGTCGAAACCGCCCCCGTATTTTGCGCAAACGCGCCCTGGTCAGAGGAAACGAATTTGAGCAAAACCAAGGCGATTTTCCCCTTTTTGGCCCATAAATATTCTTCTTCTGGAACGTTTACCAAATCGGATAAATCCAAGCCCTCTCCCAGTCCATGTAACGGAGAAAGAAACTCGTACTGTTTACCCAATGCGGCTTCCAAAGACTGACTTAATCTGTCGAATCCCTCTACAGATCTTTGCTGATATTCGGGCGGAATGTTCACCGAAGCCGGAGCCAGTTGTATGCGCCAGCAATCCCAAAGCCGGTCTAAAACATCTTGACGAAATTGCTGTTGTGAAGACGAAGGCGTTGAAACTGACGTACTTGTTGAACCCGCACCGGGTATTGTACCGGTTGTTGGTAAGCCGGTAGTTGGTAGAATTGAGCCATGCCCTTGTCCTAAAGAGGATACTTCGTCTAAAAACGCATTTAAGTCGTTCAGACGTTTACCATCGGTATAATGAAGTCCTTTTTGTTTTAAACTAGCGGTATCGGCCTTGGAAAACAGCTTGGAAAACAAATCCGGACGCTCGGCAATTGAATTGCTGATACCGTTTACCGCTTTGATTATTTCGGCTTCGTTGTTTCCTTCTACGACGATAACAACGTCGTCTTCCGAGCCAAACGATTTTATATAATCTAGCCAACGTTGATTAAATTCGCTTTTGGGATTAATTAAATCCAATCGACTGGTCTTAAAAGTCAGTTGAGTTACGCTTCCCCAAAGCGAAAAACCGACTAGAACAAGCGACACAAAAAGGGTAAAAATGGGATGCCGGAGTATGAATCGAACGGCGGGCTGCAAAAACAGATTTACCCAATTGTGCTGTTCGGGTGAATGCACTTGGGTTGCTCGGTTCGACTGTTGCGGGATTTTTTCCGCGGGCATGTGAGGTACCTTTATATTTATATTATTGCTGATTGTTTATCATTTGATTATTTATACAAATCTTTGTTATTGCTGGAATTACGCAGACAACAACCGCTTGAACTTATACGGGTTCCACTTGAAATTTTCTGCGGCTTGTATTATCATAAAACAGCCGTTTCATTTCGCCTTAATCCGTAAAACCGGGAATTTTTATTCCTGCGGCGGCAAAATCAAAACGGCGTCGAAAGAAAAAATCAAGTGGTCATAGTATAGTTATTTATTCGGGCTAAATCTGTATTAGACAGACTGTAGCACATTTTTCTTTTTTTTGCAATATGAATTTTAAAAAGAAAATCCGTGTAAGAAAGGGGATACTTTAATTTATCAGAATCAATTGACATATTATCGTTCGTAAGTTCTACAGAAATTGCATTTAAAACTGATTATAATATACTTCCTGTAATAGTAAGCGGTACTATCAAGCAATATTAAGGAAACTCCGAATAATTCGATTTTGCATTCGCCTGCTTAAACAAAGTATTTCTTTTCAAACGGTAGCTCATACTGCTCGGTCTTGACGAAGGTAACGCGGATTTCCGCGATTTTGGGTAACGGGGAAAGTTTCGTTCAAGGCAAATTTTATTTTGCGGTGCCTACTGGATTTTTTCTAAAAATCCGGTATTCTATATAATTAAATGAATTGTTCTTGTATTGTTCTGAACGATTATTGTAAATATATCAAGAACAACACACAAAATACCGTAAATACTATGCCTAAAATTACAAAACTAGCGTCCTGCCTGATTATTCTTTCCGCTATTTTGTGCTCCCTCCAACTCAGGGCGCAAAATCAGGATACGTCAGACACCTCAATTACCGTTCCGGAAAAGGCAACAGCGGAGGAATACTTGTTGTTTGTTGGAGATATTGGTTCTGGAAGGTACTCTCTTTCAGACGAAAAAGCCTTGGAGCTGATAGATCAAGCGTCAAATAAGATTTTGGAACTGCCCGATTTAACCTCGGCTCAAGCCTGGCAAGCGGCGGCGTGGCAGGTGCAAGGGATATTCTTTCGAGGGGAGAAAACGCCCGATAAAATCGATGCTCTATGCAAAAAAGTTACGACTGCCGGATTTCCCGAATTGGTCGGTAAAATTCGACAACAGATGTTGGTTTACCAAATCATTTCTTCGGTAGAATCCGGAAATATTGCCGATTTTAACGTTTATATTAAGGATTTCGATACCCTAATCGTCCAAAAAGGGACGAGCTTGACCGACGACGATGCCGATAATATCGGCTCAGTTTGTCGTGCCGCCCGATTTATCGATTCCGGCAAGCGAGAACCCGAATTATTCTGGAAATTTAGTGAATTATTAAGCAAATCAAGCGATATTGATGTAGCCCGACGCGGTAAAACGATGCTAGGAATCCGTCGCCGCTTGGAATTAATCGGAAAACCAATACGAATCGAAGGGAAAAAGCTTGATGAAACCCCGTTTGATTATTCTGCGTATAAAGGCAAGGTGGTTTTAGTCGAATTTTGGGCGACGTGGTGCCCGCCCTGCTGCGGCGAAATTCCGCACTTAAAATCCATGTATGATAAATATCACGATAAAGGATTTGAAATAATCGGTATTTCTTTGGATCGTGATTTGAATGAATTGATAAAATTTGTGGACGAAAAAAAAGTTCCGTGGGTTCAATTAGCGTCTTTCGATACGAATATCGATGGCGAATCGATTACCGACTATTACGGAGCTTCCAGCATCCCCCAATTATTTTTAGTAGGAACGGATGGAAACGTTATTTCCATCGAAGCGCGGGGAGAAACATTGGAACGACTGCTGGAAAAACAGTTTGAATTATCCAAACAGGAGGGTAAATAATCATGGGAGCCCCAAAAATTGCTATTGTAGGCCGACCGAACGTCGGAAAATCAAGCTTGTTTAACTGGTTGTCAGGGCGAAGGCTGGCGATTGTAGACCCGACTGCCGGCGTTACGCGCGATCGCATGTCCCATTTAATTCCCGTTAAAGATCGATACGTCGAATTAATTGATACCGGAGGAATGGGCGTTAAAGATTCTGATAATCTTACCGACGATATAGAAAAGCAGATCGATATTGCCATCGAATCGGCGACGATTGTCTTATTTGTTGTAGATGCTCGCGAAGGAATGCTGCCGTTGGACGAACACGTTTGTCGAAAACTTCGTCCGCTGGACGTACCGGTTTTATGTGTGGTAAACAAAGTCGATCACGACGGTTTAAATACGGTTGCAGACCAATTTTATAAATTCGGCAAAAAAATTATTCCTGTCAGCGTTTTGCAAAATCGCGGGCGAGAAGAGCTTTTGGACGCTATTTTCGAGAAACTGCCGCTTAACCGGGGCGATGAACTGGAAGACGAATCCGGTATGAAAATCGCGATTGTCGGGCGGCGAAACGTCGGGAAAAGTACGTTTATCAATACGCTGGCTGAAGAACCTCGAATGATCGTTTCTCCCGTAGCCGGTACGACCCGAGACAGCGTTGACGTTAGATTTAACTTGGACGGCAAAGCGTTTACGGCTATCGATACGCCCGGCTTCCGGCGTCGGAAAAGCGTTACAACCAACATCGATTTTTACGGTACTCATAGAGCCGAACGCTCAATTCGCCGGGCGGATGTTGTTCTGCTGTTTTTTGATTGTACGCAGCGAATCAGCAAAGTTGAAAAACAGCTTTCTGATTATATTGTGAACGAATTTAAACCGTGTATATTTGTAGTCAATAAATGGGATTTGGTACCGCAAGGCGTGCCGTTTGACCGATGGGTTCGTTATCTGCGAGATACCTTCCGAACGATGCAGTACGTTCCCATTGCTTTTGTAACCGGCAGTTCCGGCAAGAACATCAAGCCGCTTCTTCAGCACGCGAAAATGCTGTACAAACAATCCCTTCAGAGAATATCAACCGGAACGCTCAATAAGCTGGTTCGAGCGGCAATCGAGCACAATCCGCCGCCTGTCCGTCAGAACAAGCGTCCGAAAATATATTATGCTACTCAAGTTGCAACCCAGCCGCCGACGATTGCCCTGTTTTGCAACAATCCAGCTTTGATTGAAGCACCCTACAGACGATATTTGCTCAGTATTATGCGCGATTATCTGCCTTTTGGCGAAACACCTATCAAGCTGCATTTCAGAGCGCGGGATTCCTTTGATAAGACCAACGAAATTGATAAAAGTATCGCTCCAACGGAACAGGGAACAAGTTCTCCTAAACAATTCCGCGATATGATGATTTCTCAATTTCCGCCTTCTGTTGATACGGAGGAAGAATCAGAGTACGATTCTGAGGAAGAAAACAGCGAGCAAACGCAACGGGAAATGCAAACGGTTGTCTTTGCGGGACGAAAAGTTGATCCTGATAACCTGGACGGATACGACGAACAGGGGGCTATTTCAGACGACGGTTCCGAAGACGAGCCGGAGTCAAATGACGCAACCTGATATTTTCCGTTTTGTACCCAGACAACGTGATTTTTCCTATCGACGCCGTTTTATACTATGACTAGGTGAATTTTTCTCTTGACGTCGTTTTGATTTCGCCCCTGTGGGAATAAATACTCGTAGTTTTACGGATCAGGGCGAAATGAAACGATTGATGTTTGTTTTGCAAACCGGATAAAGTCAAGTGGAACCAGTATAATTTCGCCATTGTAGTAATAAAACTCCCAGTTTTACCGATTAAAGCGAAATGAAACGGCTGTTGTATGAGTGATATAAGCCGGAAAATTTCTAGTAAAACCGGTATAGATTTAGTCGATTTCAGAGCAAACCGATGTTTTCGTGTGTTCGGTTTGCGGGGCGGAATGTTACGACCGAGATATGATTGTACAAATCGGGAAAAATCAAGGAGAACCAGTATATAATCCGGAACTGGTATACAATAAACGGCTCATTTCTGTTATTTTTCCTATTTTCCCCAAATATTTTTAATTATTTTTTTATTTTTTCGGTTTTTTTTGTTGACTTTACAGAATTAGGGATTATAATCTATATGTTAGAGTAAACAGAGAAGAGTTTTTCTGAAAAGATAGATTTTTCTGAAATTTTATTTTTTTTGAGTGAAATTTCTGAAAATCGGTGTATAATATTATTATTGTGGTAAATATAAATATATTTGAGTAATTTATTTTAAGGTGCATTACATGCGAAACCTCATATATGCTGTTGCGTTAGTTGTTGTCAGTAACGTTGCCATGGCGGAGTTTGTTACGGTTTTACCTGTTAAGGGAAACGCCATAAACAATGTTATTCCAGAGATATTGTCCTTATCTGAACAATACGGTAAAACAACAACGTTGCGTTATTGGTTGGAAGATTCACAAAAATCAGGTACTACGGTGCTGTCCAATACCAATATTAATCCCAGCAACGGTTTAACATCTTCCATGGATATGCTTACCGAGAATACGTTGTTTGGATTTTACGTTGGAGCCGCTCAGCAAACAGGTTATTCAACAGAACCCGTTTCTGGTACTGTATTGGCTTTAAGTAATTCAGAAGATAATTTCAATAATTCCAATGGCGTAGCGATTGCTTTAGCGGCCAGAATTGCAAGCCAAGCAGATTCAGACTACGCAACCTTGGAAACCGTCAGCGGAACAAATTCCAATGTAGAAGCAGATAACACGTTGTTAGCCTTAAGTTCCGATTCTTCCTCAAGCAGCAATTTGGTTCAGTCCAATTCCGGTTCTATTATGGACACGTTACTTTCAGGGTTAGCTCGTACTAAAGACTACGAATTACCGGCTTCGGTAGAACAAATCCTTATTTCGGGAATGGGCGGAGCCATTCTGAACAATGGCGGAGGTTCCGGTGTTGGATTAAATGCCGATGGCGTACCCGCGCCAGAGCCGTCTACGATGGTTATGATGTTAATTGGATTTTTAAGTTTGGTTTGGTACCGACGAAAAACCGTAAAACAATAGTCGTAAATTTACTCGAATCTAATAAAAAAGACCTGTTGCATAAAGCAGGTCTTTTTTTATTGAAGGGTATTTCTGATTATACCTAGTTCCATTTGAAATTTTCCGGTTTGTATTTTCATAAAACAGCCGTTTCATTTCGCCCCCATGGGAAAACAAAGGGGTGTTTGATTCTAGGAGGGCGGGAATCAAAACGACGTCAAGAGGAAAATTCAAGTAGTCATAGTATAAATTCTCTATTTAGCTCTTTACAAATCCGCCGTTTCGCGTTACAATAACACATAAAAATTACGATTTTGACAGAATTATCCTCAACCGTTTCAAAACGCAGGCAGAAAAAACTATATTCTGAGAATTATATAGGAAAATATAATTTTTTTGTGCAATAATTCTTAGCTATTCGTAATTATTATAGTATGATAACTGTATTGTGTTTTTTTGAATTAAAAAACTTCACCTTGCTTCCCTGCCCCCTGCATTACAGAAGCGGTTTACAAGCCTGAAATCACCCAATTTAACCATCCCTAAATTACACTGTATTTTGTGCATACTGGTTTCATTTGACTTTTTCCGGTTTGCATAACAATTTTTAGTCGTTTCATTTCGCCCCCATTACTCAAACAAAGCATTCTTTGATTCTGGAGGGCGAAATCAAAACGACGTCAAGAAGAAAAAATCACGTAGTCATAGTATAATTTCCCCAAAAATCAAACAATTTACCCTTAAATACGCGTATGACAAGATTATTCCGTTCTTTACTATCGATTGGACTGATTATTGGTACTATAGCGTTCGTTTTAGTTTTTTTGCGTCCGACAGAAGTCCAGCAACAATCGCAACCTGCTTTACCGATGGACACGGTTCAAACGGCTCCCGTTTCAGTTCATAATGGCGGCATAGATTTCAAAGTCGATGGGCAGGTGATTCCCTATCGTTCTATTTCCATCGCTCCGGAGGTATCGGGAATTGTACGATTTAAGTCGGAAAACGCCCGCGCCGGCAAGTATGTTCGCAAAGGGGAATTGCTGCTGGAAATTGATCCCATTGATTATCAGCTGGAAGTAAATCGGCTGACCGAAGAAACC
>CAYZMZ010000089.1:0-1245 GCA_964479655.1 uncultured Planctomycetaceae bacterium | reverse complement strand
CCACTCAGGCGCAAGATTCTATTCACGAAATGGAAGTCCAAATTGAAAATTCGGAAAAAGAGATAGAAATCTGTAAAAGTCAGCTGGAAATCAAGCAGCGAGAACTCGCCCGTTACGAAAGCGTCAGTACGCCGGGCGTCTATTCTGCCAGCGAATTGGATACCGTAAGAACGTCCGTTTTATCAGGTCGGGAATCCTTAACCAAGCAGGAAAATCAATTACGGCTGTATCGTCGTCAGTTGACCCGCTTGGAATCCAATTTAGAACAGCAAAAAGTCAACCTGGAAGTCGCCCAGCTTAACCTAAAGCGAACGAAAATAACGGCTCCTATCGACGGGGTAATTACCTCGCACGAGTTTGAGGTGAGTTCTTACGTTCAAAAAGGAACGGTTGTCGCGACCATTCAGGATACCTCTCGATTGGAAATTCAGTGTTTTTTACAGATGAAGCAAATGTCATGGCTATGGCAAACGCCTTCGGAAGAAAAAACGCCGTCTTCCAACGTTCAACGTGGATTTGAAATTACGCCTACCGACGCGACGGTATATTATGAATTAGATGGTCAGCGTTGGTCTTGGACGGGTAAGCTGACAACCTCCGACAGCGGAGCGTTGGATCCGAAAACACGTATGATGCTCTGCCGGGTTACGATTGACGATCCCGCCAAAGTTGAATTTGATTCCTTCGTAATTCATACCAACGATACGTCCTTGGGAGCGGTAGATCAGCAGGCTTTAGAACAGCAGAAACAGCAAAAAGCGCCCTTGCTTCAAACGCCGCCTCCAACGCTGCTGTCTGGAATGTATGTTACGGTAATCATTCATGCGAAGCCGGATATTCCGCTTTATGTTGCTCCTGAACGAGCGTTGCTGCCCGGAAATATGATTTGGACGGCTACCAACGGCGTTTTACAGCAGCATCATATCAGAGTAGCTACGGTAACCGATCAAGGGGTTTTATTTTATGCGGATTCTCAAGGAGTTCAATCCAGCGATCAGGTGGTTATTTCTCCTTTAGCCTCTCCAACGGAAGGGAATAAGGTTCATCTGTTATGAAATCCTTGTTTCGATGGATTATTTCCAATACGCCTGCGATGAATATTATTATGCTTGTCGTATTGGGAACCGGAACGTATGCTGGATTGAGTTTGCAGCGGGAAACGTTTCCCAATTTTGATATTGAGCAGATTATGGTTTCCGTTTCTTATCCCGGAGCGACGCCCGAGGAGGTGGAGAACGGTATCTG
>CAYZMZ010000088.1:0-10069 GCA_964479655.1 uncultured Planctomycetaceae bacterium | reverse complement strand
GGAACAATACATCCCAAGCGGTATTCAAAATCGGCAATATTATCCCCGTCAATCCCTTTTTCGGTAACCGGCGGTAGCCGAACTGCCTCCCCGGCACGGGGTTCAACCGCTACGCGGTTGGAGACGTTTTTGTGTCGTACTTTTCCGTGTGTTTCACGCACGGCTATGAATATTCAACCGCTACGCGGTTAGAACAATACATCCCAACCGCCGTTCCCAATTATCCAAAATTGCTCTTGTCTTATCCGGCGATTATTGGTATAATACAGGTACTATGGATTTTGCCGTTAATCTTACCGATCTGTTTGAAGGGCCGATGGACCTGCTGCTGTATTTAATACGCAAGCAGGAGGTCGATATATGCAATCTGCCCATCCGAAAAATTACCGAACAGTATCTTCAATTTTTAGATATTCTGGAATTTATAGACTACAACGCCGTCGGTGATTTTATTGCCTTGGCCGCGCAGCTGATAGAAATTAAATCCCAGCAGGTACTTCCCGGTGCCGACGAAATTCAGGAAGAAGAAGTCCAGCAGGATAAGTCCAGCTTCGTTTCTCACTTACTGGAATACAAAAAATACCGCGATGCAGCTGCCGATCTGGAAGAGAGCCGCCGTATTATGCAGCAAAATTATCCGCGCCTGTCGAACGATATTCCCGCGCGTATTAAAGATACCTCCAAAGAACCCATTCAACGCGTCGAGCTTTGGGATTTAGTCAGTGCCTTCGGACGAATTGTAAAGGAATCCCAGGTAAATCCAGCTACAACAATTAGAAATCAGGAAACACCGATTCATGTTTACATGGAACGGATTCAGGAAAAGTTAAAAACGGAAGGGTCTACCACTTTTACCGATTTATTCCTTCCGGGCATGCAGCGCACCGCCTTGATCGGTACGTTTTTAGGGGCGATGGAGTTAATCCGTCATTTCGGCGTTCAGGCGCAGCAGTACGAACTATTCGGAGAAATCTGGATTTCCCGCGGCGAACACTGGGTTGAAAATCTGGACTTATCCCAAATCGATTCCTACTCCAGCGCGTCTACCCCCGCCGTATAACAGACCGAAAATCTCCCGTTTTTTCAAACATCCTCTTAGAAGATGTATACATAAGCCCATCAAACGACAATCTGTCAAAGAAAAATCGTCCTGGCGAAGGCGTTCACCAGGACGATTGCATAAATTATTCTAACAGGAAACGATTGCAAACCGTTATTTTTTGCGAGAACGAATCCAGGTTAAACCGACGATTCCCAGTATCATCAACAACCAAGTTGACGGCTCCGGAACGCTGTAGGAAAATAAGGCAATTTGATCTTGTGTTAAAGCCATATTCCAAATGCCGGCAAAATCCATCGTCCCCAGATTGATGCCATGCCAATTCGCAGGAGATTCAAATAACATAAGGTTTTTACCCCCTGTAAAATCGTTCAATGTGTCAAATTCTACATCTTGAGAATAAGACGCCAGTAAAGAACCTGATACGGTATCAAAAACATACAGACTAACGGTTCCCTCAGCGGCATCAAAAACCGCACCTAAATCATACCATGTATCCGTTTGGAGCTTAAAATTGGTGTTATCTTCCGTCTTAAGATAGAATGAAGTAAGATTTCCATCTTGGGGATGAAGGAAAAATGTAAGGTCGCCACTGTTCGATGTTCCCAAAGCGTAAGTTGTATTAGCCCAACTTGTACTTGTGTTAGTAATCCATGAAGCACCATATCGTATGAAGTCATTATTTGCATTAAATGCACTCATATTGACACGAGTAACCAAGGATATTGAATTACTTGCTGCCTCGGTACTAACACCTATGTTAAAATCCGTACTAGTTGATTCAGCATAACCGTTGCCATTTTTTCCATCGCTGAAGGTAACGCCGTTACTAGCCAAAGTGCGAAAAATAGCGGAACTTGAAGATGTATCAAAAACCAAAGTATGATTTGTCAAATCATGACCCTGACCGGAACGGTCTGTAAAAGCACTATTAAGAGTACCGTTCCAATAACCAACGGCTTGCCCAATCTGTGTATCCAGTTTCACGGCGTGGGCGTCTATGACACCCGCTGCCCCAGCTCCTTGTTTGTAGCTTGATAATACTACCGTATCTCCCATCGCCCCATCGTAAACATTGAACTCGTTAAACGTCGCGTCGGCATAACGATCAGTCCAATGAGACCGTCCCAAATAATAACTTCCGCTTACCGTATCTAATGTATTCGTCGTTGGAATTGTACTGACCAAGGCACCATTAACGTAAAAGTTAGTTGACGAGCCTGTACGCGTTGTGGTAAGAAGATATTCCTGACCGGTGGTCAATTTATATCCAGCGGTGTCACCATTTGATGTACCAACATACGAATTGCCATCCGCACCCAAAGTTAAAGCCATGAAATAGACGTTGCTCTGCGATCCCCAATCAAATACCCGGCTGTAATTGAGCAATTGATTAGCGGTAACCCACGATTCAACGGTTATAGAAGTTTTATCTCCAATGACGGTACTGGGTAAATCGATATAGGCTCCGTTGGTAGAATTGATACCGTTTAAGGTGAGCGTATGGTTATCATTGACCGTAGCCGTACCAGTACCGACCAAGTAAAGCGTTGCGTCCGCTACTCCGGTAGCCTGGTTGATGATTGTTGTTCCATCCGCAACATTTCCAGCGGTCAAATCCTTAAACGTGTAGGAATGGGTTAAGGACTGCGCCTGAACCGACACAGCAATTAAACATACTATCAAACCTGAAACACTGCAAAATGTTGCTTTCATAATAGTAACACCCCTAAAAATTTTTATTGGTTAAAAACGAATCTAATAAACTAGCCCTTATCATACAGTATATCACGAAAAATAAAAAAAACAATTCAATTTTGCGAAAAAATTATAGTCTTTTTGCGAAGATAACACAATGAAACTTTTCAATAATCAGGGTATTTTTCCATCTGGTCAGGCAAAAATGTCTTTAGAATGTATTAAAATCCCGAAAATTCAGTTCTTTTTTTATTAATTTTGATGAAAATCTGGTTTAGGTGATTGAAACTTTCCAAAAATGTTGTAAAGTATATTATATCGTGATTGATAGATTTCAATTTAAGGGAGATAAACATGCTAGCAGAAAAACGCAGAGATCAACTGAGCAAATTAATTTGCCAAAAGAAGTTTGTTTCATTGCCTCAAATGGCGGAATCCTTGGGGGTGTCGGAATCCACTGTTCGCCGAGATTTGGAGCGATTGCAGCAAAACGGAGAGGTATTTCGCACTCATGGCGGTGCTTACGCAACCAACGAGCCGGATAAGAGTTTCCCTTTTTTTGAAACAAACCTTCAAAAGGCCAGTCCCCAAAAGAAAGCGATTGCCAAAAAAGCAGCTGAATTGATTGAAAATGGTCAGTCGATTTTGCTCGACGGCGGTACGACCACCTATTTTCTGGCTGAAGAACTGGTCGGACGTCAGCTTTCTATCGTTACGGGGTCTTTGCCCCATATCGATTTGCTCTCCAGTGATCCCAGCTGCGATTTAATCGTTATCGGCGGAAATTTATGCCGTCGCTCAGGCGTTTGTCAAGGTCCGGTAACCGATAGAATGTTGTCGGAAATTCATGTTCATAAAGCCATTATGAGTGTAGCGGCAATTAGCGATTCCGGCTTTTACAATCACAATTTGCTTTTGGTCAATACCGAGCAGTCAATCATCAAATCCGCAGATCAGCTTATTGTATTGTCGGATAGTTCCAAATTCGGTCAGCAGTCCTTGGCGTTTGTATGCAGTCTCGATAAGGCTGCGTATATTATTACGGACAGCGGACTTTCCGATCAATGGCGTCAGAAAATAGAAGACGCGGGCGTAAAACTGGTCGTCGTCGATTTTGAAGAATAATACATTATACTGGAACTGCGATTTTCCTGTTTGTTTAGTCAAACTACCGCGTTTTATTCTTCCCGGTTGATAAATAAGGGGTTATACTTCAACTACTTGAATTTTCCTATTGACGTTGATTTGATTTCGCCATCGTACGAGTAAAAACTCGCTGTTTTATCGATTCAAGCGAAATGGTTGTTATACGGTAATATAAGCCGGAAAATTTCAAGTGGAGCCGAGTGTATACATTCGATTCCGGGAACAACACAAAAGCAGTGTCGATAGAAAATCAAGTGTTCATAGAATAATTCCTGTTATATTTATTTTTTATGTTTTAACCCCTTAATTTTATGCCTACACTGGATCAAATAAAAGAAGAAATTTGTTCGATTGGAGATCGTCTTTACAAACGCGGTTTTGCCACCGCCAACGACGGGAATATTTCCTATCGTTTAAGCGAAAATGAAGTCGTATGTACTCCAACGATGATTAACAAGGGCTTTATGAAGCCGGAAGACTTGTGTATTGTCGATATGAACGGCAATCAATTAGATGGTAAACGCAAGCGCACCTCCGAAATCATGCTTCATCTAACGCTTATGCGCGAACGCCCGGAAGTAAAATCCGTTTTGCATTGTCATCCGCCGTATGCAACTGCGTTTGGAATCGCCAAGGAACTAATTCCTCAAGGTGTTTTACCGGAAATAGAAATTCAGCTGGGAGAGGTTCCTATTGCCGACTACGCTATTCCCGGCGGCCAAGAGTTAGCCGATACAATTTTACCGTTTGTACATAAATCCAAGGTCTGCGTACTTGCCAATCACGGAACCCTGGCATGGGGCGAAACGGTTGAACGCGCTTATTGGTGGACTGAAATGCTAGACGGCTATTGTCGTCTGCTGGTTTTAGCTCGTCAGATTGGCAACGTAGGCTATTTTAGCCGGGAAGATATTCAGGCTTTAATCGACTTAAAAACCAAGTGGGGAATTTCCGATCCGCGAACCAGTACGCCTGGGGTCGATATTGGAGATAACGATATTTTCCGTGCGGAATGGGAAAAAGCCGGATTTGGTCATCGCGGTTTCGTTCCTCCGGGAACCCAGTACGCCGGAGCGGGAAACGCGATTAATTTAGATGAATTAGCCGATAAAGTAGCGGCTAAAGTCCTCGCTGCGCTAAAAAAGTAAATCTGACACAATGGATTTCTAATACAATAGAATAAAGTGTATTTCTTTATATACCCCCTAAAAAACCTCTACTCAGTTAAGGGCGAGGGGGAAATATATCGAGTTGCGGATCGTAATTCGATATATGAATACCGCAGTGGACGGAAGTATGTCCGGCGAGTTATGGAGGAAAAGGTCTTCTCCATAACCCCGGACTTTAGTCCGGGGCTGAACATATATCTCCACTATAATTATCTGCCCGCGCCGTCAGGCGGCGGGCAGGTACCAAATTATCGAAAGAACCTTTTTTCTATTTTACGAGAACGACTCAGGGGAAAACCTGTTCGGCTATCCCCCGTTGACGGGAATTATTTGAATCAGGAATTGTTAGAATCGGAAGTCCCGTTCTCCGTGATGGATTTTTTCCAATCGTTCGGTACAAATCTGACGAATTTGATCGGAGGGAATATGCGGCAGTTCCTCAGCAATAACCTTTTCTCCCGATGCTCTGGTTTCGGGACTGGCGTAGTCTTCCAAGTACTCTTTCAAAGTCATCAAAGCGTTCGGCTGACAGCAGTTCCCGATTTTAGCGGATTTTACCAATTTCATAAATCGGTCGCCCGTTCGTCCTTCCCGGTAGCAGGCAGTACAGAAACTGGGAATAAAGCCCAATTTTAGCAGCCAGTTGATTACCTGATCCAGAGTTCGGCAATCATTGACATCAAACTGAGCGGAATTATCTTCCTCCGATTCTTCTTCAACGTAACCGCCGACACTGGTTCGGGAGCCGCCGCTGATTTGGGAAATACCCAATTCCAAAACCCGACCGCGGACTTCAGGATTTTCTCGGGTAGAAATAATCATACCTGTATACGGAACGGCAATACGGAACACGGCGATAATCTTGCAGAATACATCGTCTGGAATCGCATTGGAAAAATTGATGGGATCGATGTCGTCTGCCGGTCTAATTCGCGGTACGCTGATCGTATGCGGCCCAACGCCGTGAACCGCCTCCAAATGTTCAGCGTGCATAAGCATACCGGTAAAATCGTAACGGTACATGTTCAAGCCGAACAGAACGCCGCAGCCGACGTCGTCAATTCCGCCTTCCATCGCCCGATCCATCGCTTCTGTATGCCAGGCGTAATCGTGCTTCGGTCCAGCGGGATGCAGGATTTCGTAGGCTTCCTTGTTATACGTTTCCTGAAACAGAATATACGTACCAATCCCCGCTTCCTTGAGTTTACGATAGTTTTCTACGGTCGTAGCGGCGATATTGACGTTGACTCGGCGAATCGCTCCGTTTTTATGCTTGATCGAATAAATTGTCTTGATACTTTCCAAAATATATTCAATCGGATTGAGGGTTGGATGCTCGCCGGTTTCCAACGCCAAGCGTTTATGCCCCATATCCTGCAAAGCGGTTACTTCAGCGCGGATTTCGTCCTGTGTTAATTTTTTACGGCGAATATGCTTGTTTTTAACATGATACGGACAATACGTACAGCTGTTAATACAGTAATTGGACAGATACAACGGGGCGAAAAGGACAATTCTTCGTCCGTAGAATTTTTCCTTGATCTGTTTTGCCAGCTTGAACATTTTCTCATTTAGCTCGGGAATTTCACATTCCAGCAAAACCAGAGCTTCGCGATGGGTTAAGCCTTTGCAATCGGCTGCCCGTTCGATTAACGATTCGATCAGTTCGCGATTATTTTTGTTTTCGTCGGCGTATTTGAGCGTCGCTTTAATTTCGTCGTCGTTAATAAAATCGACGGCATGAGGGGATTTTACATCGTACATGATTTCTCGAAATAAAAAAGTGGATGGTAACCTGAACGGCTTGAATGATTATACTACAACTACTTGAATTTTCCTATCGAAACTGTTTTGATTTCGCCGCCGTAGGAATCAAAAACTCCGTTTACGGATTAAGGCGAAATGAAACCGGCTGCTTTATGGTAAATAAGCCGGAAAATTTCAAGTGGAAGCAGTATTATTTCACTGGTTCAGATTCCTGTTTTTTCGTCTGAATGGTTTTAACAGAAATGCCGGGAATCATACCGAGTTTTCCGGAAACCGTGCTGAGAATATTCTGCGGAGCGTTTAGGACGACACTGATTATGCACAGGTTATTCGGCTGATAGGGAATCCCCATTCTTCCGATAATATACGAGGCATATTCGTGCAAAATCCGATTGACTTCCGGCGCACTTTCCGACTTTTCTACGATAATTCCGATTAAAGCAATTCTGTTTTCCATGTTAGGATACAAAAAAACAGTAGGGGGAGGAAACGTTCAGACTTGAGGGGACGCGAACTAATCACGATAGCGCCGTGCGAACCTCTGAACAGCTTTCCGATGCGATTTGAATTTGCAAAGCCGGAAATTTCAGGAAACAATACGCGCATACAAATGAAGAATGGGTGTCTCGCCTTTTCTGCCGGGAAAATCCAACAGGTCAGGAACGTACAACAAAACTAACGCCGCTTTACCTCAGACGCGCGCCCGAGCGACAACCGCCCCATCGCGTATCTTCAGATCAGCTTCTGCTTACTATACCAGAAAAATAAATAAAGTCAAGGGGATTTTGAAATTTATTCTCAAATTTTATGATAATGCAGGTAAATTGATTCAAATAGGGCAGGGCAGATGGGACAGATCAATTTATCGGGAAGACGTCCGCGAACCGGTTGTATTTCATTTTACGGGAACCATACCTCGAAACGGTTGCCATTCACCATAACAAAGATTGAGTATTACTCATGAGGACGTCCGCGCTCCTGAGGGTCAAACTGTTCTCAAAATCATCCCTTATAATTCTACTTCGTGTACTTCGTGTACTTCGTGTACTTCGTGTCTTCGTGTCTTCGTGCCTTCCCGTAAAATTGAACTGGAATAACCCCGCCTCGGGACCCCGTAAAATCAAAGTATTTTCCCAAACAATCACGTAATCACAGTATAAATCTTTTCGTACAAATTTTCTGATAATTCTCTTTGAGTGGGCTTGTACAAAGCATTCTGAACTGTTATGATGTGAAAGGGCTTCAAGCAATTATAATATGAATTTAAGCCGAAAATTTTCAAGTAGAATCAATATACAATCAACACGGAAAAATCTATGAACAACTCAACCGTTTCGCCTGCAGAGAACACGGTATCGCCGAAAGATGCGATTTCGCAACTTTGCTTTCACGACGGGAAGCCGGTCTATCCCTATATCGTCGCGGTTTCCGGACATCGGAATTTCAATACAAACCCGGATAACGGACTGCCGCTGTATACAGAGGAACAGATCAAAGCGACGTTCAAACGGCTGCTGACGTCGCTGGCGAAAAAATGGGACGAAGTCTCCGGTAAAACCGCTCCGCTGATTCTGTTGACCGGCATGGCTGACGGCGCAGACCAGATTGCAGCCGAAGCGGTGCTGGAATTAGCGGATTTATATAACGTCAAAGTCCTCGCTGTTTTGCCGATGCACGAATCTATTTTTATCAATACGCTCGATAATAAACCCCGATTTCAAGCTATTTTGGATCGCGTAGACGGAATAATCCGCTTGCCGCCGGCAAACGAGAACGTCGGCAAGGAGGCAGAACTTGCCGACATGAACAAGACCAATAAAGCCGCAGCAGAGCGTCGGGATAGACAGTACGCGATTCTCGCCGAGTTCCTCACGCTGCACAGTCACGCTGTTTTCGCCTTTTGGGACGGAATCGATAAGCCGGAAAATAAAGGAGGGACGTCGGTTGCCGTTCGATTTAAGCTGGGCGGTAATCCAGACGTCTCTCTGCTGGGGCATAGCGATTCTCTTACCTTTCCTACCGTAGGACCAATCATTCAAATTCTGGTCGCTCGCGAATATAACAAGACGGATAATTTAGAAAATAGAGATCATCCATATCCTGAAAGTCTGAAAGACCAGCCGGAACCTCCGGTCTTTCTCTGGACGAGGGAAAACGCCCCGCCGAAAGAGCGAAACACCTTAAAAGCGGAGCAGACGCTGAAAAACCTGGACGCCTTGGCTGATCTGCCGGAATTTACCCTCGTTTTGCCTCGGCTGGGGCAAGCGAATCACGATTCTGTTCAGCCGAGCTAATTTCCTGCTCAGCAATATGACCGATAAACCCGTCCAACAAAGCCCTTTATCCTTCACGATTGGGGAATCGAGGCACTTTCCGAGAACGGTGTCAAAGGAAAAGGCACGTAGTCCTATCTAATACAATATTTAACAGTACATATTGTTTATTTATGTATTATCAGAGAGTATTTTAAATATTTTTATTTATTTTTCTGTTTTTACTTGACAATTAAGTTTTATGGGTTATAATAGATACTAACAGAGTGCTTCGTGTCAACTTCAATTCATCATTCTACAGTTTGACAATTCCGAAGTATTCGCCCCGGTTTATTTAACCCATTCCTATTAGTCGAGGTTTATATATGCGAAACAGTAATCTGACATGTCTGTTTTATATTTCACTGTTGTTATACGTGTCGGCGGCAAGTGCTCAGACCGGCAAAACATGGACGTGGAATAATACGTCCAGCGGGGCGTGGAACCAATCAAGCAATTGGCTTTTAGATGGAGCTACGACTACAAGCTATCCCGCACAAAACAGTACAGACCAAACGATTAATATTTCTTCTGGAACCGCAAATAACAGTTCCATTGATATGGATTTTTATACAACCAATATCAATATCTCCGGTTCTGGTAGTGTAACACAAACAACGACGCACTGGTCTCGTTACTATTCGGGTCAGTTAAACGTAACCAATGGAGGATCTATTTCTATTGGAGCTAATAAATGGCAGTTGGGAGCCGAGACAAATAATACGTATTCTGTCTTGGTGGATGGCGGAACATTTGCTTATTCTAATGCTTCCAGTTCACCGATAGGTCTGTTTATAGGTGATAGGGGCGCGACAACGGTATTTACCGTCCAAGAGACGATTTCCGATGGCGAAGGCGGATATAAGGCATCGACGTTTACCGCAACGGGTCCTGTTTATATCGGCTATGAAACCAAT
>CAYZMZ010000087.1:9825-10121 GCA_964479655.1 uncultured Planctomycetaceae bacterium | reverse complement strand
GCTGTCTTTTGATTATACTGTTTCAACTTGGAATTTCCCGGAAACATCGGCGTTCTGTCGGTAAAAGAGTTTGTTAAGAAAACCGGGCAATCCCCAAAAAACAAGAGAATCTCGCATACTATATTATTAAGAAGTAAATTCTCCCGTCTTGCAGACTATAAATTCCGTGATATAATAGATTAACGAGATTTTATCCTCAACGTAAATAATATAGGCGGTTTTTAATAGCCCTTTTTCTAAAAAGATGAGAATTTAAAAACTGCCGCTGGATTAATCCAAATAACCTTTTACCCCCC
>CAYZMZ010000087.1:1526-9815 GCA_964479655.1 uncultured Planctomycetaceae bacterium | reverse complement strand
GATGTTGGATAAGATATGGGATAACCATATTGTTTTATCTGAAGAAGGCAAGCAACCGCTGATATACATAGATTTACAACTGGTTCATGAAGTAACCAGTCCGCAGGCTTTTGAGGGTTTGCGGCTAGCGGGACGAGAAGTTCGCCGCCCAGACCGTACAATCGCGACAGCTGACCATAACGTTCCGACTACCAAACCTGTCGAACCGATTCAAGACCCGATTGCCAAACAACAAATTGAAACTCTGGCGGCAAACTGCGCCGAATTTGGAGTCGGCTATTTTGGAATTGGCAACGTGAATCAAGGCGTCGTTCATGTCATGGGACCGGAACAGGGCTTTACCCAGCCTGGAATGACAATCGTATGCGGCGATAGTCATACGGCAACTCACGGTGCGTTCGGCGCGCTGGCTTTTGGAATCGGAACCAGTGAAGTGGAACACGTACTGGCGACGCAAACTCTGCCCCAGTCCAAGCCGAAATCGTTGGAAATTCGCGTTGACGGCAAACTTCCGCTCGGCTCAACAGCCAAAGATTTAATCCTCTACGTAATCGGAAAATTGACTACCCAAGGCGGAACGGGATACTGTGTAGAATATACCGGCAGCGCAATAAGAAATTTGTCGATGGAAGGACGAATGACCGTTTGCAATATGACTATCGAAGCGGGCGCACGTTCCGGATTAATTGCTCCCGATGAAACAACGTACACGTATCTGCAAGGACGTCCCCATGCTCCTATTACCGGCAAGGAATTTAATCTGGCGGTTGCAAACTGGGATAAACTCAAATCTGACCCCGGCTGTAAATATGATCGCGTTGAAAAGTACAATGCGGAAGATATTAAACCGCAGGTTACCTGGGGAACTAATCCAGGTCAGGAAACGTCGGTAGACAGCTGTGTACCAGACCCCGCTCAATTTTCTGACCCGACAGAACGCAAGTCGGCAGAAAAAGCCTTGGAATATATGGGTTTGAAAGCAAATCAGCCGATAACCGATATTGCCGTTGACTTCGTTTTTATCGGCTCTTGTACCAACGGTCGAATTGAAGACCTGCGTGCGGCGGCTAAGGTGGTTAAGGGATATAAATGCAATCCCAACGTAACGGCAATTGTTGTACCGGGTACTGGTTTGGTAAAATTGCAGGCGGAAGAAGAGGGACTGGATAAAATATTTACCGACGCCGGATTTCAATGGCGTGAACCGGGCTGCTCAATGTGCTTAGCGATGAATCCAGATCGCCTTCAGCCGGGACAACGCAGCGCGTCTACCAGCAACCGTAATTTTGAAGGACGTCAGGGCAAAGGGGGATGTACTCATTTGTGCAGTCCTGCGATGGCGGCGGCCGCGGCTATCGTCGGTAAATTCACCGATATTCGCAATTGGGAGTATAAATAATTGAAAAAGGATAATATATATTCTTCTTTTGACGTACAGTTATTTTTGGGAGATTGCAAGAATGTTCTCAGCGATATTCCCAACGATTCTGTCGATTTGATTTTTACGTCCCCTCCCTATGCGGATCAAAGGAAGAATACGTATGGAGGAGTTCAACCAGAAGAATATGTAGAGTGGTTTTTGCCTGTTTCGGAACAGCTTTTACGAGTTTTAAAGCCAACCGGTACCTTTGTTTTGAATATAAAGGAAAAAGTTTGCAGCGGTGAACGCAGTACTTATGTGCTAGAACTGATTTTGGCGATGAGAAAACAGGGTTGGTTGTGGACCGAGGAATTTATCTGGCATAAAAAGAATTGCTATCCCGGAAAATGGCCCAATCGATTTAGAGACGCATGGGAAAGATTGCTTCAGTTTAATAAACAGAAACAGTTTAACATGTATCAAGAGGCGGTTATGATTCCGACTGGCGATTGGGCAAAAGTCGGCTTAAAAAATTGAGTAATACAGATAAAATACGAGATAACTCGCATGTCGGCAGCGGATTTGGTAAAAAATATCAAACTGGATTGATCGTCAAATGGCTTATCCGACCAATGTCATTCATTTGGCAACGGAGTGTAATAACAAAAATCATCCTGCGGCATTTCCGACAGCGTTGCCCGAATGGTTTGTTAAACTTTTTACGATTGAAGGAGATGTTGTATTGGATCCCTTTATGGGGTCGGGAACAACGATCATTGTTGCCAATCAATTGTTAAGAAAGGCGCAAGGAATAGAAATTTCACCGGATTATTTTAACGAGGTCAGGCGTTATTTTCAAAGTATTCCCCAAAATCTTTTTTCAGGAGAAGATTTTAATGAAGCAGGTTAGTGAAAAAGTACAAAAATACGTTAATGAACACATCGGTGAATTTCACCAAGCTCGATTAGATTCCTTACAGAAACTGAAATTAAACACCGTACTAAAGAGGAAAAATCCTTACCTCTTTCGTGCGAAGGGTTTTAATTCAGCGGTCGAATTGATACAATCTCTGGTTGACGCATTTTTGTCGTCCAATGAAGAAATCTTGTTTGGTGATTGGATGGAACGTCTTGCCATTTTCATAAACAGTGTCGTTTATGGAGGCAGAAAATCAGGGATTGAGGGAATCGATTTGGAATTTGATAAAAAAGGTGTTCGCTATATCGTTTCAATCAAGTCCGGTCCCAATTGGGGTAATAGCCAACAAATTAAAAAAATGAGAGAAAGTTTTATAACGGCAAAAAAGACTCTCAATACAAGCAAAGCCCGATTGACAATTCAACCGGTAAACGGTTGTTGCTATGGGAAAAATAATCAATCGGACAGCGGAGACTATTGGAAATTATGCGGTCAAGAGTTTTGGACGTTTATTTCAGGCGATCCGAATTTGTACAAGGACATCGTAGAGCCGTTGGGCTATCAAGCCAAAAAACACAATGATGATTTTCTTGAAATCAAAGGGGGATTGATAACAACTTTTGTTATTGAATTTGCCAAAGATTTTTGTGATGATCAGGGAATTATTAATTGGAAAAAATTAGTAGAATTTAATTCAGGAAAGGTAGAATAATGGAAAAATTTACAACAGTAAACGGATTAGTTGCCCCGATGGACAGGGCGAATGTAGATACAGATCAAATTATGCCCAAGCAATTCCTCAAACGCATTGAGCGAACCGGGTTCGGTCAGTTTGTATTTTACGACTGGCGATTTTTGGATGATGGCAAAACGCCCAATCCCGATTTCGAGCTTAACAAGCCGGAATATCAGGGAGCGCAGATTCTTCTGGCAAGACGTAACTTCGGTTCTGGTTCCAGCCGCGAACATGCGCCGTGGGGATTGGCGGACTACGGCTTTAAGGTTATTATCGCGCCCAGCTTCGCAGACATTTTTTACAATAATTCGTTTAAAAATGCCATGCTTCCGATTGCCTTAACGGAAAAAGAAGTGGACGTTTTGTTCAAAAATACGGCGGAACATCCAGGTTATAAACTGACCGTCGATCTGGAAAATCAAACGATTTCGGATCAGTTCGGCTTGAAGCTGTCCTTCGATGCCGATGCGTTTAGAAAGCAATGTCTGCTTAAAGGATTGGACGATATTTCCCTTACCTTGGAACACGAAAAGGAAATAGAAGCATACGAACAGCGTACAGGAAAATAAGCCTGAACAAATACTTCCCTATAACATTTATCCAGCGAGTCTGTAATTATGAAAAAACTCGTACTGATTTTTAATATTGTTGCCATAAGTATAATATTGCAGAGCGGTTTGAATGCGGCTTTGAAGTCGGATCAGGTTGCTATTATTACCGTCGATAGCCCCGCGTCTAAAGAAATCGCGCAGTATTATGCTTTGGCGCGGCATGTGCCCCGCGAAAATATTTTAACGTTGTCTATCCCTGAAACAACGGATTTGGATAGAAGTAAATGGGAACGTGAAATTCGTCCGCAAATTCGATCCTGGCTTCTGTCCGATCAAAATCGCGGTAAAATCCGATGTTTAGTTACAACCTACGGCTGCCCGTTGCGAATCAGTCAGGCAGCGCAGGGAGGTTCGTTCAGCACAGAACGTCTGATTGAATTGAATCGGCTCTGGCAAGTCAAGCTTTCGCAGACAGAAAAGGCGATTTTGGCTTTTAATAATATTGCCGTTTCAAAAAAATCGTCGTCGACAGAAAAATTATCAACCAGTATCACGGTAAAAGAAATTGCCGAAAAGGTGGAACAAGCCATGAAAATGGCTCAGTTGCGTATTCATATACAATCACCCGGATTGCAAAAACGGTTAGCGATTCCGTTTCAACAAGCGTTCGTAACCATGGCGGGAGTCAAGGGATTATATCAAAACATTCAAAGCAATGCTGATAAATTACCGGAATCTCAAAAGGCGCAATTGCCTATTTTAGCGGCAGAAATTCGCAGTGCGGAATCGTCTATTGCTGAACAGCAAATGCTTCCCGTGACTTCTGCGTGCGACTTTTTCATATCGTTAAATCAGGAACGTTTGGGCGGTTTGTTTGGTTCGTTGCAATGGCTGGAATCTCAATTGAATCTTGCCAAAACCAACGAAACGCAGGCGGCATTTGATTCTGAACTGATTCTGATTCTGCTGCCGGATCACGAATTGAATCGCTGGCTGATAAATCCGTTGTACTATGGAGCGGGACCTGTTATGCGTTCAATTCCGGCAATGATGGTTGCGCGTCTGGAAGGTCCGTCCCCCGATATAGTTAAACAACGAATAGACCAAGGATTGAAAGCCGAACAGAGCCGGTTAGCGGGAAAGGTTTACCTTGACGCGCGGTCGTATAGAAAGGACGGCGTTTATCCGCCCGGTTCTTACGAAAGATACGATCAGTCGCTGTATGAGCTTTCTCAACGATTAAGGAATAATACCAAAATGGAGGTTGTATACGAATCAACCGCGTTGCTATTTGAATCCAAAGCGTGTCCAGATACGGCAATTTATGTCGGGTGGTATTCTCTTGGGAAATATGTTCCCTCCTGCAGCTGGAATCCGGGTTCGATTGGTTGTCACTTAGCCAGTTCCGAGGCGTGTTCGCTGCGCGATCCCAATTCTCCTTTATGGTGTCCGCAAATCCTCAAAAACGGGGGCGCGGCGACAGTCGGACCGACTTTCGAGCCGTATTTGGGAGCGTTTCCCATGCCGGACGATTTCATTTCTCTGATTTTAACCGGAGAATATACTATGGCGGAGGCGTATTCAATCAGCTGTCCGTATGCGTCCTGGGCGATGATACTGATAGGCGACCCGTTGTATACTCCATATAAAATCAATCCTCCGTTGGGAAAATCCGATTTGCCGGAACCGATTAAAACCGGTTTGGGAATAATATCAAAATGAGTACCGAACGATTACTTCAACTGTCGATTGGAGTTCAGCTTGTTTTATCCGCGTTTTTATTATACGTGGGGCAAGATGCCGTTTGGATTCCAATGGCGATTGGAGCCGTTGCTTTGACTGCTTTTTTTCTGGTTGATTTCTGGAAAGTATTTCATCTAAATCGATTTTGGCTCAATGCGCTAACTCTTATGGCGGCAGGATATTGTGTCTTTGATATGCTGCAATACGCGTCTTCTTTTTACTTGGTAATTAGTACATCCAATGCGCTGATTATGGTTGAGTTGATTTTGCTGTTTCGCCAGAAGAATGTCCATACGTACAGATTATTGATTCTGTTGAGTTTTTTTCAAACTATCGTCGGCGCGGTTTTCCGACAGCAATCCAGTTTCGGCTTTTTGCTGATTATTTTTTTATGTTTGTCTGTAATCAATTTATGTTTGCTTCTGTTTTATCGACAGCATCAATGTGTTTACGATCCCCGGGGGGAGGAATCATTTAGCGGCCTTGAAGGTCGTATTGATAGCAGTAAAAAAACGTCTTTTTCAGAGGTAAATTCCCTGATTCCCGTAGTCAAAAGACAAAGCCGTTTTCCGATGTGCGGAAAATTGATTCTGTCTTTTTTCAGCTTAAATTTCTTTTCTGTTTTTTTATGTCTTGTATTTTTTATGATTATGCCCCGATTTAAGGAAGGGGCGTTTCTGGGGTTTCCCGGACCGGGACGAATCGGACAATCGGGTTTTAACGATTCTATTCGGCTTGGCGATTTAGGTCCAAGCAAACAAAATTCGTCTACCGTGTGTCGTGTAGAAATGTTCAAAGGCGATTCGGATAAAACAGAAAAGGTATCCTCTTTATATATTCGCGGAGCCGCCTTGAATTTTTATGAAGATTGCCGCTGGTCATTTGAAAATTCTCCCAACAATGAGCTGCAAGTTCGTCAGCCCAGTAAAAATCTGAAAGTACGAGTCAATGAAAAACTGGATACGCGGGTTACTTATACCCTTGAGCCGGGGCGGCATACAACAACCACAGAATCGGGCAGGCGCGCAACCGCGTTTGCTGTTTGGCCTTTTGTTCCCGATGATATAGAATTGTTCAGAAACAATTTTTCTTTCAACGGCTTGGATCAGCGTCTGATTCAGCGAGATGGTTTTGTTCACCAGGCGATTAAATATCAATTGTATGCTCCAAGTATACAAAACGGCAGTCAGGTTGATATAACGCCCAAGCTGTACCCGCAGGAAATCGCCCCTCTGCTTCAAATTCCCACCGATCAAAAAGGCAATATTTCTATTCCAACGGCAGAAAAACTCGCCAAACAGTGGCTTAAGGAAACCAATATGTCTGTAGAAAAAAACGGGTATGAGCCGATTGCCCGTTATTTGGAAAGAATGCTTCGGGATTCCGGCAAGTTTGAATACAGTATTAAAGGTCAAAAGCGTAATAGAAATATTGACCCCATAGAAGATTTTCTTTCGGAGCATCCGGTTGGGCATTGCGAATATTTTGCCGCCGCTTTGGTTGTTATGCTTCGCAGCGCGGGGATTCCGGCAGAAATCGTCGTCGGGTACTTAACCGATGAATATAGTCCCAACGGTCATTATTATCAGGTTCGCCAGCTTCATGCCCATGCGTGGGTTCAGGTTTTTTTGCCGCCGGAGCAGTTGAATAAAATTTGGCAAGCCGAACAGGAAAATTCTACCACCGGGTACGCAGTAGGCAGTTTTTCGTCCTATCAATCAACTTGGTCGAGAAATCAATGGCAGTACGGCGGTTGGCTGCGATTGGATCCTACGCCGGCTATCAATACGGAACAAACTCAAATCAATGCGTTTTTAGATTGGTTCGGAAGTTTATTTGACTGGATGAACGTTCAGTGGGAAAAATATCTCATCAAACTGGATTCCAGTACGCAGCAGACCCAGGTTTACGAGCCGTTAATTCATACGATTACAAAATCGAAATGGGCAAAATACCTGCAGAAGAAATTTCGGCATTTTCCGCTCGAATTTTTAGTTTTGGGTATAATAATACTTTGCGGGATGCTTTACGGCGTTTATCGAATTATGCCGGAAGTCCTTCGCCAAATAGGATTTTCTCAACGAGGACGAAAATCCAGACGGTATGCGCTGGAAGCCAAAATTGAGTTTTATCGTTTGTTTGAATCCAAAATGAAAGAACTCGGATTTATTCGCCGTCCGGGCCAAACACCTATGAACTTTGCAAAACAAATTCAATCGGAACTGCCCGATTACCAAGCCTGGCAATTTTCGCCCTGCGAAATCGTTGCGGGATATTATGCTATCCGTTTTGGAAATAACGGTGTATCGGAACAATGGATTGCAGAGCTAAAAAGTCAACTGAAAGGAATTACAAGATGAAACTATTACCATCAAGTCAGATTTCTGTTTTGAAATTGGTGTTGATGACGGGAGTTTGTATTCTGTTGTCAATTAAAGGAAGCGCGTTGGCTGACCCGTCGGCAGGGCAATCGCCGGAGACGATTTTCGATTCTCCTGTCGTACTTCAAATACCCGGCGAAAGCTCCATCGGAGCCGTTTGGGCAGTAAAATCGCTGGCCTCTGGATACATCGAATTATCAGATACAATCGAAAAGGTATCTTCTACAGAAATCAAATTGATCAATCCTGAAACTTTCTATGCGTTGGAAGAACCGCTTAAATCCCTTCAGGAACGAATTCTTTCGGTAAGAATAAAGGGCTTAAAACCGAATACGCTGTACTATTACCGAGCGGTTACTATTCCGATTCAATATCAAAGCGCGTATAAAGTCCAAGCTCTCAAGCCGGAATTCGGTCCGATTAATTCCTTCCGAACAATGGGTATTCAAGCTCCGTCTTCGTTTGCGGTTATTAACGATACTCACAGCAACAGCAAAACGTTTGCCAAATTAGATGCCAAGTTAGCGCAGCTTAACGACGAGGTTACCGTTTGGAACGGCGATACCGGTGAAGCCTACAGTATCAATGACGCCGTAAAA
>CAYZMZ010000087.1:0-1516 GCA_964479655.1 uncultured Planctomycetaceae bacterium | reverse complement strand
AGTTTGCGGTTAATCGTCCGGTACTATTCGTCCCGGGAAATCACGATTATCGCGGTAGCTGGACTCGAAATCTGGATACAATTTTGATAAAGCGGAATATTGAAGAACGTGATTCCCGATTTGCCGGTTTAGGACGTAATTTCGCCGTTCGTCAGGGAGATATCGCTCTCATTGGAATGGATACCGGCGAAGACAAGCCCGACAATCATCCGGTTTTTCAGGGTCTGGCTTATTTTGAACCGTACCGAAAATTACAAACTCAGTGGCTGGAACAGGTGTTGGAAAAACCCGAAATTAAATCCGCTCCTTATATTGTGGTGTTTTGCCATATTCCTCTTTACGATAAACGTCCCAAGGCAAATCCAGGCGATTTACAAACCGGGTTTGCGGATTGGCAAGGTCCGTGCTCGAAAATGTGGTCTCCCCTGTTGAAAAAATACAAGGTAAACTTGGTTGTTTGTGCACATATGCACGCAATTCGGGTAGATCAGCCGGATTCCGACAGACCTTGGACTCAAATCGTGGGAGGCGGTCCGACGGAAGCCGAGCACGCCAGTATTATCGAGGGAAAAGTTGAAAACAACAAGCTCGTTGTTCGAGTTATCGAGGTCTATCCCGATAAAATCGTCAATCAGCTTGAATTTGCCCCGCGAGATTGCCCGTAATAGTAAAATTCAAGGTCCGTTTCCCGTCGAGTTTTTTCAAGCCTTTTTTTATTTCTCTTTCCATATAGAACGTCCTCTGGTTTTGTCGATCAGGGCGAAATGAAATGGGCGGGAATAGGGGCATGTAAAGCGGAAATTTCAAGTGGAATCATTATACTACAATAACCCAAAACCTTTAACCCCAATCGTTTATATGAGTAAAACCCTCGTTAAATGCGTCTCAGATAGCCAGTTCGGAGAGAATACGTACCTGCTCCATAAAGAGAATAATTCCTCTTGCGTTATTATTGATCCGGGTTTGGAGCCGGAAATAATCATCGATTCTTTAGAACAGAATCAACTGACCCCTGTTGCAATTTTGTGTACGCATGGACATTTAGATCATGTGGCTGGAATTACCGTTCTGAAAAAGAAATATCCCGATTGTCCGGTATATATTGGAGAACTCGATGCTGATAAATTAGGCAATCCGCGAGGAAATCTGTCTGCGGATTTCGGATTTTCTATCGTTGTTCAGCCAGCGGATAAATTGCTCAAAGACGGAGATACGCTCTCTATCGGGTCAATGGAGTTTGAAGTGCGGCTTACGCCCGGACATTCGGCAGGGCATGTAACGTATATAGAAAAATCGGATCAATCCCCTGATAGTACGCTTTTAGTTTTTTGCGGGGACGTTCTGTTTTGCGAAGGCATCGGGCGTTCTGATTTTTACGATGGCGATTCGACGGCGTTAATTGATAGCATAGAAACAAAGCTGCTGGTTTTACCTCCGCAAACGCGAGTCTTTCCGGGGCACGGTCCGGAAACGACTATCGAACACGAAAAAATTTATAATCCGTACTTCTAAAAGG
>CAYZMZ010000086.1:0-10126 GCA_964479655.1 uncultured Planctomycetaceae bacterium | reverse complement strand
ATTGCAGGTGTTTTTAGTAAGTCAGTAGAATAATGAATCGGCAAATTTCCCCCTCAAAAAGTATAAATAAGCAAAAATATCGGTATGTGATTCGGTGTGGTCTTGACTAAACAAGCCGCTGTTGCTATAATGCGGTTCAAATTCGATAACAAGTACCAAACAACAAGTACCAAGCGAATATTGATTTCCTGCGTGAGATTTTTTGGTGAATGTTTTTATAAAACGAACTGATTTAATCTCATCTTTTGAATCTTGTACTATAACTACTTGATTTTTGTTTGTCGCCGTTTTGAATTAGAAATTTTTGGAAAAGTACGGTTATAAAGTAGATTGCGTTTTAAAAAGCTATTTCTGTCGGTGATATTTATTTTGATGGCTTGCCTTTCGGGAAGCCAGAGCGTCTGATTCCTCTCCGGTTCCAACGCTTTCCGATTCAGCGCAGCCGTCAGAAAGCAATTCGGCGGTAACGTACTCTACTGCGATGCCGGAAAAGACGCCTGATGCGGTTTCGGAATCCAATTCGGTGATAGAGATGAATAAAAAAACGGTTCCGTTTATGAGTCGGCTTTTTGTTTGGGTTGGATTTATTATGACGGTCGGTCTATCCGCTAAATTACTGACTGCATTTAGCGATAAACAAATAGGACTGCTTACCGTTATTTTTGTCGGGACGATTGGGGTGTTGATCAGCATGCTAACCTTGCCGTTGCTGTACAATCGGGACGAATACCAACCGATTTCTTTAATTGGGTTCATTTTTGCTGTTTTTACTGCGTTTATTCTCATGCTTTTTTGGGGAAAATTGCTGCGCTTTGCGGGATATTCAAAGTAATCAGTCTCGCGATACTTTAGCCGCGTGATTTTCCTTTGTACTCTTTGGAGTAATCGTCTGGGGGCGGCAGGCGCGGTATTTATCCAGTAGTATAAAAGGAAATAAATCAAGTTGGTTTTACCGAGGGCTGTTTTGAGGAAAAATGGGCTTTGCCGGCAGACGTTTTTCGAGGCGGGGCGTGGATAATCTGGCGTAGAATGAGTATAACCGTCCTGAAATTTGATGTTTTTATCGAAAGAATGACAGTAAATTTTCAGGTAGAGGGCAATTTTTAAAAAATTTGTAAAAAAATCCCTCAAACGTCTCGACAAATACTTTAGATTCATTTATAATAAAGGTTGCTAGAATTAGTGTTACCCAATTTTTTATGGAGATATAAATGAAAATAACCTACCTGATGTCGTTTTTTTGTACCGCATTGGCGGTAACGTCTGCTGTGTTTGCGTCAGACAGTCCGCGTTATTTGGGACCGACGGCAATTTGTCAATCGTCTGACGGAGCTTTTTTGTATGTAGTAGAGCGGGATGGTAATTCAATTGCCAAGGTCAATAGAGCCGAAGGCAAGCTGGCGGCGGAATTTCCGGTTCCTGCCATGCCGACAGGGATTACGATTTCCCAAGACAATAACACGCTTTACGTAACCGTCGCAAAGCCGGAAGGGGATTTGCTTTTGCTTTCTTCTGCCGATGGCAAGATCAATCAGACGATTAAAGTAGGGCATTCTCCCTGCTCTCCCTGTTTAACTCCGGACGGAAAAAAGATTTTTGTGTGCAATCAGTTCACCGACGACGTTTCTGTTGTTGAGTTGGATCAGAATAAGGAAACCGCTCGTTTGAAAATGATTCGTGAGCCGGTATCGTGTGATATAACTCCAGACGGTAAAACCGTTTTCGTAGCGAATTTTATTCCTAACGATCGGGCGGATGGCTACGATGTCGCCTCCGAAATCGGGGTGATTGATGTTGCCAGCAACAACGTTTCTTTTATTCGACTGCTAAACGGTTGTTCATCTGTGCATGAAATTAGGGTATCTCCGGATGGGAAGTATGCCTACGCAACCAATATTTTAGCGCGTTATCAAATGCCGACCACGCAGCTGGAACGCGGCTGGATGAATACCAACGCGATTGCTGTTGTAGACGCGCAGGCGAAAAAACTGATTAATATCGTTCTGCTGGACGACATTGACTTGGGAGCTGCGAACCCGTACGGAGTCGCCTTTACGGCGGATTCCAAGACGGTGGTTATTACTCATTCAGGTACATCCGAAATGAGTGTAATCAACAACGAAAAGATGATTGAAAAATTACTGGCGATGCCGGAAAAGACCAACGATAACGCGGGCGTTTATACGGCGGCGACGGCGGCGGATGTTCCGAACGACTTGTCCTTTTTGGTGGGAATAAGAACCCGGGTCAAGCTGCATGGAATTGCCCCCCGGTCTATTGCAATTGCGTCAGGGAATGCGTATACGCCGACTTTCTTTAGTGATCAAATTGATATTGTGGATTTATCCTCCAAACGATGTACCGGTCAGATAGAGTTAGGTCCGCGATTGGAATTGACCCAGGCGCGAAAAGGACAAATGTTCTTTGGAGACGCAGGGTTATGTTTCCAGCAATGGCAGTCTTGTGCAACCTGCCATCCAGACGCTCGCGTCGATGCGTTGAACTGGGATTTGATGAACGATGGATTGGGCAATCCGAAAAATGCCAAGTCGATGTATAAGGCTCATTTTACGCCTCCGACGATGATTTCCGGTATTCGTCCTGATGCCGAAGCGTGTGTGCGAAAGGGGATTCGTCATATTCAATTTGCCGTCCGTCCTGAAGCCGATGCGGCTTGCATTGACGAATTTATGAAGGCGATGGTTGCGGTACCGAGTCCTCATTTGGTAGACGGCAAATTATCCGAACAGGCGCAACGAGGTCAGCTGGTTTTCAAAAAGGCCAAATGCGATGTTTGCCATTCCGGGGAATATTTTACCGATATGCAAATGCACGATGTTAAGACAAGGGCCGAGTTCGACCGCCGAGACGACTGGGATACCCCGACGCTGCTGGAAGTATGGCGAACCGCTCCTTATTTACATGATGGACGTTATGTAACAATGAAACAATTGTTTACCGAAGGTAAACATGAACTTCAGGAAGTGAATCTGACCGAGCAGGAAATCGACGATTTGTGCGAATACGTTCTGTCGTTGTAATATTAGGGTTATAGAAAGTCGGGGACGTCCGCTCAAAGGGGTTGACGTCTCCAATGCGGGCTGGAAAGGGGCTATCTTCTCGAAAGTCCCGGAGTACTGTTACGTTCTGTACAGATGTACGCCATTGTATTTCTTCCTGTTGGGTGTATGTATCGTTCTGTTTTGGGGCAACGCGGGTTAGGATTGATGCCGCATTCGATGTTTTTTGTTCTATTAACGCGGGGAGGAAAGTTCCTGCAATCTACAGAAGGGGAATCGACGTTTTCCGAGGGCAGAGGGCAATTGCGAAACGAGAAATTTATCGATCTAAAGTCGTAATATAATCGTAATATAATACAGACAAATATACCTAAACCTGAAAAAAGACGTGTTTTTGTTAAAATAGAAAGTTTAGGAAATCTTTCCGCCTGCCCTTGCAGAAATTCGATTGTTTTGCTATAATATATTATGCAGTGAGAAATCAAATCCGATATTATAAAGAATCCAAACTATGAATAATTCAGATTCCGAATTCTTTCGCGCGGCTCCCCTACCGTTAGGGAGTCAGCGGAAGCCTGTTATTAATCCGTCGTTGCTGGCGGCGAATTTTGCCTGTCTTGAGCAGGAGATTCGTCGCCTGGAACAGGCGGGTGCACAGGTATTGCATCTGGATATTATGGACGGTCATTTTGTACCTAACCTCAGTTTTGGGGTTCCGGTAGTAGAATCCATCCGTAAAATAACCGAATTGCCGTTGGATGTCCATTTAATGCTCAGCAATCCGCAAGATTTTATCGTTCCCTTCCGCAAGGCGGGAGCCGATAGTCTTACCGTTCATATAGAAGCGGTTGAGAATCCAACAGCCATTTTGGAATCGATCCATAAAATGGGAGCGGCCGCGGGTTTAGCTACCAGCCCGCCGACCGATATAACGGTTTTGGAACCCTATTTGGAGATGTGTGATGTCGTGCTTACGATGTCTGTGATGCCCGGTTTTGGTGGCCAGAAATTCAATCAATCCGCATTGCACAAACTAACGTGGCTTCGGGAGCATGCTCCTGCCCGGGTTTGGC
Organism: uncultured Planctomycetaceae bacterium; assembly: GCA_964479655.1. GTDB lineage: Bacteria > Planctomycetota > Planctomycetia > Pirellulales > Thermoguttaceae > RUG11551. Next base: position 6,033 of record CAYZMZ010000086.1, on the reverse strand, counting down.
GCACTGTAGACGGCGGAGTAAATGAAACCACAATATCCTCTTGCGTAGATGCGGGAGCAACGTTGTTGGTGATGGGAACGGCGATTTTGGGTCATCCCAATTACGTTTCCCGGTTTGAATTGCTGGGGTCCTTGATACAGTAAAAATATATGATAACCATTTATCTGATTCAGCCCGGCTGTTCGTCGTTTGACGTAGAGCGTCGTATTCAAGGGTGCTTAAGTGTACCGTTAAATGCGTTGGGTAAAATGCAAAACACCGCTTTGGCAGATCAGCTAAAGGACAAACAAATCTTTGCCCTCTACGCTCCAGAGTGCGAACCCGCATGGGAATCGGCTCAATTTCTGGCGTCGGCGTTAGAAATTCCGTTGTATGCGGTAAACTGTATGTCTAATCTCAATATGGGATTATGGCAAGGATTGGAAATTGATGAGCTGCATAAATGTCAGCCCACGGTTTTCAAACAGGGTAAGGAAGACCCATGGAGCGTATGCGCTCCGGGGGGCGAATCGTTGTCCGATGCTGAAAAAAGAGTAACGGCGGCTTTGAAAAAGATAGCGAAAAAATGGGACGATAATTCCGTCGTTGGAATTATTCTTCCCGATCCAATCGCGGGTCTGATTCGATTCCTGTTATCAGACAAAACGGGGGAGAAGCCCGATTTATGGAAACTGTCAGACAGCCAGGGCAAATGGATTGCGATATCCGTTTCCAAGGAAGTCATAAATAAATAGCGTATTATTATGGAAGAAAAGTCAAATTGGCAAAATACGGTTAAGCATCCTAAACGCGGAGTGCCGGAAGGACTTTGGGTTCGATGTCCCGGCTGTCAGGCGGTTATATTTCGTAAAGAAGCCGACCGTCGTTTGGGTGTCTGTCCTGAATGCGAATATCATTGGTATGTATCCGCCCGGGAACGCGTTCGTCAGCTTATTGACGAAGGAACCTTTGAAGAATGGGACGCCGCCGTTCGTCCGACAGACCCCCTTCAGTTTGTAGATCCCAAAGCGGCGTATGCAGATAGAATCGTAGCGGAGCAAAAGAAGACGGGATTAAAAGACGCGATTGTAACCGGAACGGGTATGATTCGTGCTCGTCGTGTTGCGTTGGCGGTAACCGATTCCGCCTTTATGATGGGTTCGATGGGATCGGTGGTTGGCGAGAAGCTCTCCCGAGCCATAGAACGGGCGGCGGAGAAATCCCAAACGATGATTATTGTCAGTGCCTCCGGCGGCGGCGCACGAATGCAGGAAGGGATTTTATCCTTGATGCAAATGGCCAAAGTTTCAGCTGCGTTAGCTCGATTGGATAAGGCGGGCGGATTGTATATTTCCGTTTTAACTAATCCGACTATGGGCGGGGTGGCTGCCAGTTTTGCCGCCTTGGGAGATTTGATTTTTGCCGAACCGAAGGCGTTAATCGGGTTTGCGGGACCGCGAACGATTAAAGCGACTGTTCGTCTGGAATTACCTCCCGGATTTCAAACCAGCGAATTTTTACTAGAACATGGATATATAGACCGAATTGTGAATCGGGCAGACTTGAAAAGCGAACTCGCCCGCGCGATTGACTATTGCGGAAAATAACAATAAAAGTCAGCTGAAAAAGGCGGAAAATAAGAATATTATTCTGACTTCGATGCTGCAAATCATTTTGAATAAATACTATCAACCTTAATTTATTATCATGCGACATTTTATCAACCTGAGTGACTATACTGCTGAAGAGCTGCTTAATATTCTCGATCTTTCGGACGATTTAAAAGCACGCCTCAAACGCGGTATAAGGGAACCTTTGTTCCCTCGTAAGACTCTGGCGATGATATTTGAGAAACAGTCGCTGCGTACTCGTGTTAGCTTCGATGCTGCGATGACCCATTTGGGAGGCTCGGCAATGTATCTGTCGGGAGCCGAAATCGGTTTCGGACAGCGCGAAACCTGGAAAGAATTTGGCGGAGTGCTCAGCGAAATGGTCGATTTGATCATGGTTCGTGCCAAAAGTCATCAGTCGGTAGTCGAACTGGCGAAATATTCTACAGTTCCTGTTATAAACGGATTAACCAATTTTTCTCACCCCTGTCAGGCGATGGCAGATATTATGACCATGCGCGAATTATTGCGCGAAAAGACCGGCTCGAACAGCGTGGTGGGCAAGACGTTAGCCTGGGTCGGAGACGGCAACAACGTGGCGTTTTCTCTGGCAGAAATCTGCGGTCTGATGGGAATCCGGTTTGCCATGGGAACGCCTGAAGGGTATCGTTTTACTCCAACCATGATGGCTTATTTAGCCAAGGCGGTTCCTAATTTGAATCTGGCTGTTTTCCAAGACCCCGCCCAAGCGGTTAAAGACGCAAGCGTTGTCTATACCGACGTGTGGGTTTCCATGGGACAGGAAGCCGATAAAGAACGACGGGAAAAAGACCTGAAGCGGTATCAAATTAATGAGCAGCTGATGGCGCATTGTCCCGATGCCTGGTTTATGCATTGTTTACCGGCCCGGCGCGGCTTGGAAGTTACCGACGGCGTAATTGATTCGGCTAACAGTAAAATCGTTCAACAAGCAGGAAATCGGCTTCATGCCCAAAAGGGAATTTTAGCGACCTTGCTTCGAGAACAAGATACCAACGGCTGGGCTTGCTGAGTTTAACCGGATGAGTTCAAGTCGTTGAGTTCAATCGGCCAGAGTTTCATTCGTCGAGAGTTCAATTTGTAAAATTAGAGAAGTTTCTGAAAAGAAATTTTGCCTGTTATATATAAATAATAAATGAGAGATGTTTATATCATAACTACTTGATTTTTTCTTTTAACGTCGTTTTTATTTCGCTCGAAAGAATAAAACAAGCTTTTGTTTTATTGAGGGGGGCGAAATGAAACGACTGCGGTTTGTTATACAAACCAGAAAACGTCACGTGGAATCAGTATATATTCTCCCTGTTAAAAACCTACAATCATGCTTGATAGAAAATTTATTTTGGAAAACGTTGCTCAGGTAACGCAAAACTGTATCAATCGTAAAGTCAATGTAGATGTTGCCCGATTCGTTGAACTGGAAAATCAACGTAAAGTTCTGCAACAGGAAATCGAACAATTCAACGCGCAGGCCAATGCGGTTTCCAAGTCTATTGGCAAGGCGAAAGACGCCGTTGAACGCGAATCGCTCAAAGAGCAAGGCCGCTTGCTTCGGGAATCCGTTACAACTAAATCCGCGCAGCTAGACGCTTTGACGGTCGAGTTGGACGATATTCATCGACAAATTCCGAACATGTCCCATCCAGACGCTCCTGTTGGAGAAGACGACAAAGACAACTTGGAAGTCGGACGCGGTGCAACGCCGATTCCGGTTTTTGATTTCCCGGTTTTAGACCATGTTCAGCTAGCTGAAAAATGGGATATGATCGATTTTGAAGGCGGAGCGCGGGTTGCCGGCGCGGGATTCTACTTTTTGAAAAACGACGCCGTTCTGCTCGATTTAGCCCTGCAGCGGTTTGCTATCGGGATTTTAATGGACGAAGGCTTTACTCCGATGGTAACCCCTGATATGGCAAGAAACGATGTCTTGCAGGGAACGGGTTTTTGTCCCCGGGGACCGGAAACGCAGATCTATTCTATCGACAATACCGATTTATCGATGATTGCAACCGCCGAAATTACCTTGGGCGGTCTGATGGCAGATCAAACCGTCGATTCCGAACAACTTCCGATTAAATGCTGCGGAATAAGCCATTGTTTTAGAACCGAGGCTGGATCGGCAGGTCGGGCGTCGAGAGGATTATATCGTGTACATCAGTTTACTAAAGTTGAAATGTTCGCGTTTACCAAGCCGGAAGATTCGGAATCGATGCTGATGTACCTGCGCGGAATTGAAGAGCGCATTTTCAACGAGTTAAAAATCCCCTTCCGTATAGTCGATACCTCGACGGGGGATTTAGGCGGTCCCGCTTACCGGAAGTTCGACTTGGAGGCGTGGATGCCCGGTCGCAATACGTGGGGAGAGGTTACCAGTACGTCCAACTGCACCGATTATCAGGCGCGTCGGCTCAACGCCCGGTATAAGGTTAAGGGCGAAAAAGGCTCGCATTTTCTTCATACACTCAACGGAACGGCGATTGCCCTGTCCCGCGGTATTTTATCGGTTATGGAAAACTACCAGCAGGCAGACGGTACAATTCGCGTTCCCGAAGTTCTTCGCCCCTTTATCGGCAAGGACGTTTTAGGCGGAACGAAGAAATAGCGGGAAATCCTCGGGAAAAAATCAACCCGGAACGGGCGTGCGGGGGATTCCTTTATAATATAATACTATCAGTTGTAACGTAATATTAAGGAGTTCCCTTGACAAAGAGGGTTTTTATGATAAAATAGGGGTCGTCTTCTTGAAAAGCGCGATTAAATCGGCTTTTAAGTGCCCGCACAAAACACGTTTTTTCAGGTCATCAATCACACAGCGTTTGAGAACGTTTTATTGAGTGCAGCAGGGCTAGGTATAGATCATTCGATATTATATCGCGCCGGTTGTACGAAGGCTGTATCGGCTCGGATTCGGTTTTATTTCTACTGTTGTAGAGGCGACTGGTCCCGTAAAATGAGCCGTACCGTTTAATTTGAGTTTCTACTGTTGTAGACAATTTGATTTGAGTTTCTACCGTTGTAGACAATTTGATTTGAGTTTCTACTATTGTAGACAGTTTAATTTGAGTTTCTACCGTTGTAGACAGTTTGATTTGAGTTTCTACCGTTGTAGACAATTTGATTTGAGTTTCTACTGTTGTAGACAGTTTAATTTGAGTTTCTACTGTTGTAGACAAGGTTAATTTGAGTTTCTACCGTTGTAGACAAGGTTATCAATAATATCTTGAACGGAATATACAGTTTAATTTTAATTTCTACTGTTGTAGATGTTGAGTAGCCCTATAAGGTTTGATTTTTGTGTATTTTTGATTTGAAAAAATTTAAAACATGGTTTTTTCCATGTTTTTTTATTTTTATTTTTTTATTTTTTCGTTGAGTATTTTTTTTATTCCACTTGACAGAATATATCGCATTATTATAATAAGGGCATAAATTGATTTCGGTGATTAACTTCCCGAGGTTGGTTTATTCCGCTTGTGTGTGAATGGGGTCTGATTTAATCCTATTTACCATAGATTTTCCTCTTCCCATTCGCCTCAGGCGGAGTTAAATGTATTACTTGTTTTGAAGAATTTTTGGTTTTCCTTGTTCTCTGTAATCAAATTCACTGAATAATACTTTTTACCTTAAGGAGAAATTTACCATGGCTACTAATTCAAAGTCTAAATCGATGTTTACGGATTTTATTGGCTTGTACCCGCTGGCCAAGACGATTCGTTTTGAACTCCGACCGGTGGGAGCTACGCGGGAGCATATTTCCAAACTAAAGTTGCTGCCGGCGGACGCGTTGCGAGCGGAACAGTACAAAACGGCTAAACCGTATATCGACGATTATTACCGCGAAATAATCGATCAGGTGCTTTCGGGGGCGGCTTGTAAGAAAATTGACTGGAAGCCGTTGGCGGACGCGATTTGGGTGTATCAGAAAGAAAAAAATAAAGATACGCGCAAAGCATTGCAAGCAGTGCAAAAAGCGTACCGAAAGGCAATCAGCGACGCCTTCAAGGGCAACGATTTGCTCAAGCAAGTCGATAAAAAAGAACTCTTTACCAAGGTGCTCCCGGAATTTGAGAACACGCATCCCGCTACCGAGGGACAACGGATGGCGTACCAGGCTTTTGGGAAGTTCAGCACTTATTTTTCGGGCTTTCATCAGAATCGACGAAATATTTTTGCCGCTGATTTGGAAGAGGTTTCAATCCCGTGGCGGATCGCAAACGAGAATTTCGCCAAATTCCTGACCAACGTCGAACTGTTCGCGCAGTTGCAGGAAAAGTGTCCGGAAGAAATCAAGCAATTAGAGGAGAGTTTAAAAAAGATTCTGGAACCATGGCGGCTTCAGGACATCTTTTCCGTTGATTATTACTGCGAGGTTCTAACCCAAAAAGGAATTGATTTCTACAATATG
>CAYZMZ010000085.1:0-10145 GCA_964479655.1 uncultured Planctomycetaceae bacterium | reverse complement strand
GGTGCATAATAGAACAAACTCCTGTTTTCCATTAAATACGGGGAAAGGATAAAACAACAAAATCTGTACTTTACTATTATACCCTTATTTAACAAAGTTGTCAACTAAAAATAATAAAATTGTCAAAAAATTTTTGAAATTTAATCACTTTAGGGTATTTTTCAACACATATTAAACTAATATGTTTGTCTTAAATGACAATTTGAAAGGAAATTCTGCTCTTGACAGACGCGAAAAAATACGCTACAGTTCGTCGTTTTATCTAAATATAGCGAATTTGTTTAGATACGATTATAATATCAGATAAGACAGCTAAATATAAATAATTCGCGCATGACGAATTTTTCAATTGCCCCGTAAAATCAAGGAAAACGCTATGCAGCTTCCTCCGTTCCGCTACGTAATTTTAGGTCTGATTCTCACCGGATTGAGTGCTTTAACTCAACCGGTTTGCGCACAAGTCAATAACTGGTCTTATAAAGCCAGCGCGGTTTTGACCGATGCAACCTACGATAATATTATTAATTTCTACGATTCGACGAACAACGTTCCGATTTCGGATATGACGATTACCGTTGCGGGAAATTCGCAGGTAACTTTCGGAACGCAGGGGTCGAATTTCTCGATCTATAAAACAACAACCTCTGGAACGATTATTCCGCGCACCGATTTGGCGAATATTACTTTGCGGGGTAACGATACCGGAGCACGCCTTCAGTTTGGGGGCAATGGGATAATATATACCAAAGTGGGCTACAACGGCGGATCGGGGGCGTCCGACGGCTGGGATTTCGCTTCGGGCAAAAACATGACAACCAATACCGACTTGTTCTTCCAAAGCGGGGGAAATGGTACGGATGGGGTGGCGGGAGAACAGGCGTATAACGGCGGAAAAGGGGGCGACGGCGGAACGTCCAGCTTTAATTTTACCCAAGGGAGCGCAACTTTTAGCGGACAAACCCAGTTTGGCGGAGATGGCGGAAATGGGGGCGTGGGAGCTAATTCCGGGGAGGGATACTATGCAACCAAGGGCGGAACCGGCGGCGACGGCGGAACGTCCTATTGGACGATGACGGCGGGAACCGTTGAATTTAAAAATCTGGTTCAGATGGGTGGAACCGGCGGTCAAGGCGGTTTGGGAGGACAGAATCTGTCAACCAATGCTTACGCAACTCACGGAGCCGGCGGAACGGGCGGCTCGGCAAAAATCGCCCTCGCAGGCGGAACGATGACGTTTAACGCGCAATCTCAACTAGGCGGGGCAGGCGGGTATTCCCAACGCGGTACCGGCGGGATGGGCGGTACGGGAAAAATGGAAATATCTGGCGGAACGGTGAATTTCAATAAACGGTCTGTTTTGGGCGGAATGGGCGGTCAAACGGAGTTCGGAACCGGAGGAGCTGGCGGAATCGGGTACGTTACCGTTTCTGGAGGTACGTTTAATGCCGTAGCGGCAGAGGGGTTTGTATGGGGCGGAACGGGAGGAACGGCGACCGGTGTGGGAGCGGATGCCGGAGTCGGCGGACAGGGAATTGTCTATTTTACCGGAGGAAACACAAATTTAATCGGAAACAGTAACGCCGAAAATATTATTGGTGGAACCGGCGGGGAATCTATCTACGCCAATTCGGGAGCGGGGGGAAAAGGCATTGTCTATTTTACCGGCGGAAAAGTCGACGCGTCTTATTTACAAATCGGGGGGGACGGCGGAATTGCGGGGGATAAGAACGCCGCCTCTGCCGGAGCGGGAGGCGATGCCAACGTTCAATTTAACGGGGCAACAGCTATTATGAGCGAAATCAGTTTTGGAGGCGACGGCGGGGACGCTTTAACCTCAAAGGCGGTGGCGGGTGTCGGCGGCAACGCTCTGATTTATTTTGACGGGGGAAATGTGACCCTAACCAACTCGCTTTTTGGCGGGACAGGCGGAAGTTCCTCTAATCTGGATAATTCCCCATTGACGGGAACGACCGGAGGAACCGCTCAAATATACCAATCAGGCGGGGTAACTAATTTCACCGGTACAATTTTTGGCGGTACCGGGGGCGATGTTATTCTCCCGGCGGAAACGGAATCAACCAGCGTAATCGGCGGAGCGGGCGGAAATGCCGCCTACCATTTTTCGGGAGGAAACGCTGTTTTCAATGGAACAACGGTTGTCGGAGGAACGGGGGGAAATATTTATATCGGGGATGATGTTATTGCGTCCGATTTATCCGGTTCGACAGGCGGAGCAGGGGGAAGTGGTGCTTTGAATATTACTGGAGGTATGATTACTTTTAAGGGTAATTTGTACGTGGGAGGAACCGGCGGACAAGGAAATAGCGCGGGAGCGGGCGGAACTGGTACAATCGCGGTTTCCGGCGGCGTGGTTCGGTTTGAATCCGGTGTCGTGCTGGGCGGATTGACCTATAACGCATTTGATTCTCTGACGATTGATTCTGATTGCCGTACATTAAATTTCCTTGACGGGGCGGCAAAAGGAACGCTGGTTATTTCAGGCGGATCGGTAATTATCGATAATAACACGCTGATTACCAGTTACAATTCCGGCAGCAGCCTACAGGCAACCGGGGGTTCTATTTTGTTCAATATTAGTACTGACAGTAATTCGGCGCAATCGCTGGGAGCAATAGTCTTGCCGTCAATTGTAATTACGGGGAGCGCGCAACTGGGAGTTACGATGGATTCTTGGAAAGCGGGCAAGTATAATCTGGACAGTTCAACCCCTGTTTTGGTCGCGGATACGTCCAATTCGTTAAAAGTCGATTCGACATCATTTTCCAGCCTGTTTTATAATCTGGAAGCGTTTCGCGGAGCCGGGGCGCAGGCGAATGAATTGTATCTGAAATCCGTCGAGGTTAAAGACCTGGACGAGGTCTGGAGCGGAGCAGGGGAGAACGCGCAGAATTTACATTCGTTGGCTTTTGATCAGCAAGGACAAAGAGATATAAACAATACCCTGTTTCAATCCCGGAATTACGAGCAGTTAAATCAGTCTGCGGATCAAATAATCGGCGGTTTGTATGCGGACGCGCTAACCGCTCCCCTGCAGCGGGTTACCAGTATCAATCAGATTGTTTTAACGCAGATAATTCAGGCAAACGGCGTTTATAAATCCGGCTTTGTTTATAACGATTCCCTTTCCTCGGTTCGATATTTGGGAAGCGATCAGGGAATTTTAGCCAACAATAAAGTCGCTCCCTGGGGCGGATACTACGGAGGAACCGGTTCTACTTCGTACAGTCAGCAACGAATGGGATACGACTACGATTCCAACGGATTTATTGTCGGTCTGGATTTACCTTTTTATACCATTCGCCTGGGGGGATTTTACGCCTTTGGAGATGGGGGATTGAACTCGGAGACGACCTTGGCCGGTTCCACAAAAATCGATTCGCAAGACCATTTAATCGGATTGTACATGAAATGGAATGCGCTGTTTTTAACCGGATATTGGGGCTTGACGGGCAATTACGGGTACAGTTCCTACGATTCGATGCGAATTTTACCCGACGGTGCGGCGGCGGCCTCGTACAACAGTTCTCAATGGGGACTGTATTTAGAGCGCGGCTGGTCGCTGCCGATTTGGCTGTTTACCCTTGATCCGCATTTAGCGATTCAGTACGAATCGTTGTCCCAAGACGGATTTACCGAGTACGGCTCCAGCAACTTAAAATTCGGGTACGATTCAGCCACCTTAAAATCATGCCGCGGAATAGCGGGGATACGAGGTTTGATGTCGTTGGGAATTTTTGAAATGTCGCTTACCGGCTCGTATATTCGGGAAATGGGCGATTGCGATCCGTTTGTACGCGCTTCGATTGTTTCAACCGGAGATTCCATGACCGTTTACGGTTTAGGCGGCGGGCGAGACTGGTTTAACGGCGGGGTTGGATTAAATCTAACCTTTGGACAGCTGTCCTTGATGGGGAATTACAATATTATGCTTTCCGGAGATACCACGTTTCATTCCGGAATGGCGACGATAAGATATAAATTTTAACATTTAATATACTTTTATACAATGATACATGCAGTAATCATGGCAGGCGGTTCAGGTACCAGATTATGGCCTGAAAGCCGGGCTAATTGTCCCAAACAGTTGTTGGCAATCGGCGGGAATCGAACTCTCATTCAGCAAAGCGTAGATAGAATCAGTACTCTGGTTCCTCCAGAACGCATCTGGCTGGCAACCAATCAGCGATTGGCTCAGCCGCTGCTGGAATCGGTACAAGTGCTGCCGGAGCAGTCGGCGATTATCGAGCCGTGTGCGCGAAATACTGCCGCTTGTATTGCTCTGGCGGCGGTTCAATGCCTGCAAAAAGACCCCGATGCTACGATGGTTATTTTAACCAGCGATCACGTTATAACCCCCGTCGAGCAATTTGTCAACTGTATTCAAACGGCGGTCGAACTGGTTGAACGGGATAATTCCCGTCTGGTAACTTTAGGGGTTGTACCCGCTTATCCCGCCGAATCGTTTGGATATATTCATCGACAAAAAGGCGTTGGAGAATCTATTAACAGCGTGAACACCTATTCCGTTTTTGAATTTAGGGAAAAACCCAATCGCGCAACTGCCGAACAGTTTTTGCGCGACGGCGGTTATTTCTGGAATTGCGGCATGTTCGTTTGGAAGGCGCAGACTATTCTGGATAATTTAGCTCAATTTGAGCCGGAAATATATCAGGCTTTCGTTCGTATCGCCCAAAATTGGGGTGATAAAAAAGTACTCGAGCGGGAATTTCAGGCCTTAAAAAGTATTTCCATCGATTACGCTGTTATGGAAAGATCGAAAAACGTTTACGTCGTCGAGGCGACTTTTGACTGGGACGATGTCGGTACCTGGACGGCGTTGGAAAGACTGCTGTCCCAAGACGAAAACGACAATACTATCGACGCGCCCTGTTTTATCGGTATCAATACTTTGGGATCGATTATTCGGTGCAAGAACAAAAATCATCTTATTGCCGCCGTTGGAGTTAAGGATTTAGCGATAATCGAAACCGACCAGGCGACTTTGGTAATTAACAAGCATAGCGAAGAAGCCGTCCGAAAAGTCGTTGAGCAGCTTACTCTCAACGGCTGGGATAATTTTAAATAGAACCCTTCGTATTTTTCCCGATTTTACGGGAAGATGCGAATCGAAAAATGATTAGCGCAGTTCCGGGCGATTTTACGGGAAGACGCGAAGACACGAAGTTCACGAAGAGGAGGTAGAGGGAGTATACGTATACTACAGTATGGAAACCCCTACGGGGTTAGCGTGTTTTTTTGTTCTACATTCTATCGTACGGAAACCTCTAAAGAGGTTAAGACATACAGATATTCCATGCTACGTAACGATTCTATCGTACGGAAACCTCTAAAGAGGTTAAGACCCCAACACCGAATCAAGGCGGTATTCAATATCGAACGGCGTTAAGCGACCGGGGACGTCCGCGGAAAGGCGAGGACGCCTTACCTCCACATATACTTCCGTTCAATACGTCATTCATCTTGCTGGGCTAAAATCGCCTCGGTTCCCTGCGGGTCGGCGGCGGTACAGCAATCGCGCAATACGTTTGCCATGTCTGTCAGTTCCGACTTCCAGGTATCGGCGGCAATCGTTGGAACATCCAGCGCGGAAAACTCCTCAAGCAGTAAAATCAAGCGGAGTAAATGGCGAAAAATCAATCCTTCCTGCCGCTGTAACCCTTTGGAGGTAATATATTTATTGAAATCGCCGTTAAACTCGAATAATTCCCCGGCGACCCAAACAGGGGTTATATGAACATCTTGTACAAGCGGATATTGGTATTGAAATAGCCGGAATAGTTTTTCGGCGAACGGAATAACCCAAACTCGTTCTTCGGGAGGAACCAGACCGCCAAATTGCTCGCGCTGAGCCTGCATTTGTTCGTACGTCATTTCAACCAGTTCGTCGATTGTCGCCAAGCCCAGCTGGAGAAGTTGCTTATCCAATCGGGAAGTAGCCAATTGTCCGGGCGGTAATTCCCACTGACGAGGTACTCGGACGTTTTTCAAAAGCGTTCCCGGCAGTTCCAAAACGGATTCAAAGGCTTGAATCCGTTCGTTTGTATCGGCTTCGGCTAACTGTTGGAGCAAAAAAGCCCCGTAAAGCGGATTGATACTGCGAATTTTCGTCAGAACGTCCAGCTTTTCGGTTCCTGCTGCCCGAATCGGTTCGTAAATCGGACTGGCGGCGGTAATAATTTCCGGCTTGGACGCGGCGGGTAAATGAAAGGTCAGAGTTTGCCTTGACGGTCCGGCGGTTTTACTTATCTTTTCCGATTCTTGGGCGGCGGCGGGGAATTGCGGCGTCTGCGGATTATCGTCGCTTTCTGAATAGTCACTTTCCGAATCGTCTGCTACGGATTCTACTGTTTCCGAATCTTCCGAATCGGTGTTATCGTCCCATTGTTCATCCTGATCAAAAAGTCCCTCTCCGAATCCTGAATCGGACGGTTTGGAACGAACAACGGGCGTCGATTTTTCTTCGGAGGATTTTTCCTCGTTTTGTTCGGCGGAATCAGGTGAAATTTCATCTACCGACGGCATGGAATTAACCATCTGTTCCGGCGGAGCGGGTTCCAGTACAACGAATCCTGCGTTGTGCAACGTCAGGAGCATTTCGTCGAGGTCTTTTTGTCCGCGTTCGATTCGTCCTGCGTCGAGCAATCGGTCTTTAACCAGTTTCCTCAACAAAGAAACCTCGGGCGAAGCGTTAAGCATAAAAGCCAGCAATCGCCACGGAATTTGTCCAACCGAATGGAGGTTTTCCGCCTTGGCGGCCTGAAGAATCTGAAACTGCTTTTCTGTCCAGTACTGCTCTTCGGGCGAGCGTTTGGGTTGTTTCTTTTTAAGCTGCTTTTTTGCGCGCTGTAAATTCGGATCGGGTGTATTATCGGAAATCTGATCGTATTTCTTTTGCCAGCGCAAGATTTTAACATCGTCTGGATGAGCCAGGGCGAAAACGTAGCCTTGAGTATCGAATTGAGGACGGCCGGCACGTCCAAAAATCTGATGGGCGGTACCGTATGGAATAAGCCGTTTTTTTCCGCGCGGACCTTTCAGCAGGCTGGGTAAAACCACCGAGCGGGCAGGAAGATTGATTCCGGCAGACAAAGTCTCTGTACAAGCGCACACGGCTAGCAATTTGTGCTGAAAACATTTTTCAACGATTCGTCTGTATTTGGGCATAACGCCGGCATGATGAACGCCCACGCCGCGTAAAAGCATCGTTTTTAATTTCGGTCCGATTCCGTCAGACATGTTTTCCGACTGAAGCATCGCGATTAATTCCGACTGCTGCGCGGGAGAAATGAGTCTTTTTCCACGCAGGATTTCAGCCACATCCCAGCATTGATCCCGACTAAAGCAAAATAACAGCGCGGGGGTTTTGCGGGATTGCTCATCTCCCAAAGCCATTTGCTCGACGAAATCCTCCAAAATATCTTCCTCGTTCCATTGAAACAGAAGAGGGACTTTTCGTTCATCGGATACAACAACGTCCAGTTTACGATGATGCCGCGTTTCCAGCCAGATTGCAAACTGTTTCGCGTTTCCCACGGTAGCAGAAAGCAACAGCGTTCGGATTCTCGGCGGCAGTAATCGCAACGAAAATTCCCACACAATACCCCGTTCTGGATCGTTAAATTGATGAAATTCGTCCATAACAACCGCGTCAACGTCGTCAAAATTCAGGGCACCCGATTCTAAATCTTCCTCGGTATCAACATGAAGCAAACGATTAAAAAGAATTTCCGCAACAACGACCAGTACTTTGGCGTTGGGATTGACTTTACGGTTGCCGGTAACCAGTCCGACGTCGTTGGGATCGAATCCCCATTGAGCGGCTTTGACCTGTAATTCGCGGAATTTTTGGTCCGTCAAGGCGATCAGCGGAGTTGTATAATACGCTTTTCGTCCGGTAGACAACGCCTCGAACATAACAGCTTCCGCGATAAGCGTTTTTCCCATTCCAGTCGGAGCGGAAACTAAAACTCCCTGTTCGGAAGAAAACCAGGCAAGCAACGCCTCTTCCTGCATGGGATATAGCTGATAGGGAACCTGAGCTAAAAAGGCATCACATATTTCGTCGCGCGTCATGATTGGTATCGACTTTCAATTTGAAACGTATGTATATTATTGTAATTTAGTTTATTATGTATTATTGAATGTTGGAATCGGTTTGAATACCGGATTCCTTTTGAATATCGGCTCCGTTTTCAACGGCAGATTCTGATTCAACGGCGGATTGGGTAAAAAACGATTCTACCGCCTCGAGAAATTCCCGCGGCGATTCGATTCGGGCGATTCGATTTCTGAACTGACACGCATTGGGCAGTCCGTCGGCGTATCGACACACGATTTTTCGCATGTTCAAAACCGCGTCTCGCTGACATGAGGCTTCCAATCGCAATTTCTGTTTGTCGTTTGAACGGTTTGAATCAATACAATGATTATTTGTCAACTCGTCTTTTCCCGATAGCGATTCTTCCATCAAAGCGAAATGCTGTCGAATTAACTCGATTTTTTCTATGTTGCTTGGATCTTCTGGAATAGGTTTATTCTGCAATGCGGCTGCCATCTGCGAAAAAATCCACGGTTTTCCCAAACAGCCTCGACCGATCATAAGTCCGTCTACCGGATAGTTTTTCATTCGATCGACCGCCTGCTGCGGCGTTTTAATATCGCCGTTTCCAATCAAGGGGATTGATTTTAAAACGGATTTGACTTTGGCGATTTCGTCCCAGTCCGCGAATCCGGAATAGCCCTGGGAAGCGGTTCTTCCGTGCACGGTAATCGCTGCCGCGCCCGCTTGCTGCGCTGCTGCCGCGACCTCGCAGGCGGTAATTCGTTGAGGACAGGTTCCCAATCGCATTTTAATGGTAACCGGCGTTGGAGCGCATGCCAGGACGGTTTGATGTACTATCCGTTCTATTTTTTCTGGATAATCCAGCAAATACGCTCCGCTGGTCGATTTTTGCGAAACCGATGGCGAGGGACAGCCAAAATTTATATCGATTACCGAAACCTTCCATAAATGGGCCAATACATCTCCCACTTCAGCGAGCGTTTCTGGGATATTATCCCAAATTTGCACCGAAACAGGGCGCGTTTCGTTGGGAATCGACCATAATCTAGGCGGTGAATGACGCAGATTCTTTTCGATTTGAATAAAACTCCGTGCGTTGACCATTTCCGTGGTTGTCATTGAGCAGCCGCCGCACCGACGGATTATTTCCCTAAACGCGTAGCCGCTAAATCCAGCCATAGGAGCCTGAATTAGCGGCGTTTCGAGTTGAATTGTACCGATTTGCATAATATTACGATGACTATTTGATTTTTTCTATCGACGCTGTTTTGGTTTTGCTATCGTAGAAATAAAAACACTCAGTTTTATCGATTAAGGCGAAATGAACCAGGCTGTTTTATGGCAATAGGAGCCGGAAAATTTCAAATGGAACCGATATAACGTATCAAGGGAGATTATTTTTCGATTAGCCCAATTACCGCCGGCGGATACGGACGAATATCCCAATCAAAGGGCGATTGAATACTCTGTTTAACCAAATCCCAGTCAAAACGCAAATCGGATTCCACCAAAAAAACGCTTCCCAAGGGGGCTTCTGCGTAAAGCGATACGAGCAGTTGTTCTAATTCCTGCCATCGCTCGATAAAAAAATCGTACGGCGGACAGCAAAAAACCAACCACGGAATATTTTGGGGCAACGGCGCAATGGCGTTGGACGGATTAACGGAATCGGGGTTTTGTTGTTCGTTTATTCGCTTTTTATTCCAAAAAAAGACGCTTCCCGTATGCAGGGCGATAATATTTTCTATTCCTAACGTTTTAATATTATTTTCGATAACTTTGGCTGTCGGAAAGTGCATTTCGATAATTTGCCCTTTTATTCCGCCGCGGCTAATCGCTTCCAATCCAACCGCGCCGGTTCCTCCGAACAGGTCCAGGACGAATTTTCCCTCGGCTTTTTTCCCGACGAGATTAAAAACAGCCTCTCGAACCCGGTCTTTCATGGGACGAACTCGCGTGTCGCCCGCATATTCCAGCCGCCGTCCACGAAATTTGCCTCCGATAATACGCAGTCCGACAGAATCCACCAGATTTCCGGCTT
>CAYZMZ010000084.1:5916-10206 GCA_964479655.1 uncultured Planctomycetaceae bacterium | reverse complement strand
TTTGTTGTTAAAGTCAAAACGCCGCTGAAAAAACGAGGGTAATAGCTATCATACTTCTTTCTTCATATAATTTCAATACGTATTCCCACCCCTTTTTGTTAGAATAATTATTATTGAATCGTAAATAATTTATTATAACAATATAATCAGATTCTAATGGTTGGCTTAGAGTATTCTTTTTTCTTGGGTTGAAGAGGGGGTTGATTACCGAAATCAAGCAGCGGTTAAGCGGTCAATTTGAGGATATACGGGTTCCACTTGGACTTTTCCCGGTTTGCATAACAAAAATCAGTCGTTTCATTTCGCCCTGATCAGCAAAAGTAGGATTTTTTGCCGCCGGACCGGGCTGGTCTGTTACGATATAATTATCCAGAAAGAGTTTATGGTAAAAAGCCAAGGAATATTCTGAAACAGGAAATTCTCTGGTAAAAACAATACGTGCTATCAATCCTTAACTACAGAAAAGAAAATCATGGAAAAAATATTATTTGTCGTAACCAGTCATAGTCAATTAAAAGACGACCAAAAAACAGGCGTTTGGCTTGAAGAATACGCAGTTCCTTTTATGCTATGGCGTGAAGCGGGATATATAATCGAGGTGGCGTCTCCGAAAGGCGGACAAGGTCCGGTCGACCCGAACAGTATGCCGGATAAAGGTTTTTGTTCTCCGATGTTCCGGGACAAGATGGATGAGTATTCAATCGAAATGGGCGAAGCTCAAACGTTGCTTCAGCAAACACTGAAATTATCCGATCTATCCGCTGATTCCTATGCGGGCGTATATTATCCGGGCGGACATGGCTGTTTATGGGACGTGTGCACCGATGAAGACAGTATCGCTTTGCTCAATCAGTTTATCAAGCAAGACAAGTTGATTTTCGCAATTTGTCACGCCAGCGGGATTCTAGCGGCTCCGAAGGGCGTCGATAATCAATCTTGGATCAACGATCGTCCGGTAACCGGATTTTCCAATGCGGAGGAAAATTTATTGGGGCTGGAATTTGATATTCCCTTTTCCGTTGAAGACCGACTTTTGGAAGCGGGCGCGTTATATTCCTGCCAAAAGCCGGGCAGTACTTATATCGTGCGTGATAAAAAGCTGATTACGGGTCAAAACGCCATTTCCAGCTGGGAGTTGGCTCAAGCGGGCTTGAAATTAATGAATACAACATCCGATTAATCTTTTTTTCGGATTCATATTCTCGAAACGCCGACGTCGATGAGTGAAATTAGGGATTGGGATAGGGATAGGAATCAGGACAGGGATTGAAATAGGGATAATATACAAATCCCGCCTGATTTCCCCCCTTGACGCCATTTTGATTTCGCCCAATAAGACAAGGAGAACCGAGCTCTTGTTTTATCGAACAGGGCGAAATAAAACGACTGATTTCAGACAGAACAAACCGGAAAATTCAAGCGGAAGTAGTAAAATATCTGAATAAAATCAATCAGTCTAAAACAGAAATGTCGGAAGTTTTCTTAAAGTGTTGTTCTTTCGCAGACACTAATCTCATATTTATCTGGTTTAAACAACGTCTAAAACGGTGCAATCAGGTTGAAAACTATTATTATTTAATAAACCGTCTTATAAAAGTTTTGAAATTATTTTTGGGAGAGGGTCGATTTTTTTTAATTATAGAGTAGAATATAGAGAAATTGCAATTTTATTTATTTTAAATTAACCCCAATTCCTTCCCATGAATTCTATTAAGATATTTAAAGGTCTTGACCTGCCCTTGGCAGGGAAGCCGATTCAGAGTATTCAGGATTCGCCGCAGGTAAAAACCGTTGCCGTGGTCGCTCCTGATTACATTGGAATGAAACCAACCATGTCCGTCCAGCCGGGCGACAAGGTTCAGTTGGGCCAGGTGCTTTTTACAGATAAAAAAACGCCCGGCGTAAAATATACCTCTCCCGCAGGCGGAACCGTTAAAGCCGTCAACCGCGGAGATAAACGCGTTCTGCTTTCCGTCGAAATAGAAATCGACCTGAAAAACGAGCCGCAATTAACCTTCCCCGTTAAGCCGCTGGAATCGCTTACCGCCGACGACGTAGTTTCTACTCTGGTAGAATCCGGTCAGTGGGTTGCTTTCCGAACTCGTCCGTTTAGCAAGGTGCCCTCCCCGCAAACGCGACCGAACGCGATTTTTGTTACCGCCATGGATAGCAATCCCCATGCCGTCAATCCCGCCGTTGCTTTACAAGGACGAGAAGACGATTTCGCGGCGGGACTAAAAGTTCTATCCGTTTTAGCTGGCGATAAAACCGTTTTCTTTTGTCAGTCCCCCGATAATCCCGTACTGCCGGAAAAGGCAAATGAACTGCCGAATTTAAAGGCGGCTTTCTTTTCCGGAAAACATCCGTGCGGATTGGTCGGAACACATATTCATTTTCTTTCGCCTGCCTCCAGTACCAACGTCGTTTGGCATCTGAATTATCAAGACGTAGCCGCTTTCGGCTATCTGTTCAAAACCGGTAAGATTTGCAAAGCCCGTGTTATTTCTTTGGCTGGACCGATTGTTAAAAAGCCCCGGTTAATCAAAACACGAATCGGAGCTAATTTAAATGAATTGACAGCCGGTCAGTATGAGGAAGATACCAAAGATAATATCCCCGCTCGAATTATTTCCGGAAGCGTATTAAACGGAAGAAAGTCCGAACCGGGTTTGAATTACTTGGGACGATACAGCTTGCAGGTTTCGGTTTTACGTGAAGGTTTCAAACGTCGATTCTTCGGCTGGATTTTACCCAAATTCTGCGATTTTTCGACGAAATGGACTAACGCGTCTGCTTTACTGCCGGGCAAGCAGTTCAAAATGAACACCGATGTATTTGGAGCCAGTCGTGCTATTTTCTCGATTGGTTCTATGGACGAGGTCATGCCTTTGGATATTTTACCGGTTTATTTGGTTCGTGCTCTCAGTTGCGGAAATTTGGACTTGGCACAACAGTTGGGCGCGTTGGAACTGGACGAGGAAGACTTGGCCTTGTGCACCTACGTTGATCCGGGCAAGAACGAATACGGTTCAATGCTCCGTTCCGTTTTAACACAGATCGACAAGGAGGGTTAATCAATGAAAAATCCAATTAGATATATTTTCGATAAAGCAGAACCTTTGTTTGCCAAAGGAGGACGCCTGGAAAAGCTGTATCCGCTGTACGAAGTATTCGATACATTCTTCTATACGCCCAAAGGCGTTGCAACCGGGTCAACACACGTTCGAGATTCCATCGATTTCAAACGAATGATGATTACCGTCTGCCTGGCTTTAATTCCGTGCTGTTTTATGGCCTGCTACAATACTGGCTATCAGTCATTTAAAACGATGTCAACAGTTCAAGTTGAACAAAAGGTCATCGATAAAAAATCCGGCAAGGAAAAGAAGGTTATTGCGCCGTTATCGCGCGTTCCCTCTCAGGGCTGGATTAACTGGCGGGGTAAAATTATGGACTGCGTTAAAATCGGTTCCTTCGATTTAGGCGCGATTCCCGCCTCTGGAACGGTCAGCTATTTTAGCCATCCGATTCAATTTTTGGTTTACGGAGCGTTATTTTTCGTTCCGATTTATATCGTTACGTTTTTAGCCGGAATTTTCTGGGAAGTCATTTTTGCGATTGTTCGCGGGCACGATGTCAACGAAGGATTTTTTGTAACCGCGATGTTGTTCCCGCTCACCCTGCCGGCTACGATTCCTCTTTGGATTGTCGCCGTTGCGATTTCTTTCGGCGTGGTAATCGGCAAAGAGATTTTTGGCGGAACAGGTCGAAATATAATGAACCCGGCGTTGTTAGCCCGCGCGTTTATCTTCTTTGCTTTTGCGGGAACGATTTGCGGAGACGGCGTTTGGATTCCTGTAGACGGCTATAGCATGGCAACCCCTCTGGCCGTTGCCGGTCAAGGCGGAATGGACGGGTTGGAAAACCTGGCGGCCGCTTCCAACATGACCCCCATGCAATACTGGTTCGACTGCTTCATCGGCTTTATTCCCGGTTCGCTGGGCGAAACAAGTGCCCTGTGCTGTTTAATCGGAGCGGCGATGCTGGTTTACACCGGAATTGGTTCATGGCGCGTGATGCTTTCGATGTGCGTCGGAACCGGAGCGGTTGCGTTTTTCACGTATTTCATGTATGCCATCGGTTACGTCAACAATCCAGCTTGGGGTATTTATCCGCACTGGCATTTTGTTCTGGGCGGATTTGCCTTGGGCGCAGCTTTTATGGCTACCGACCCCGTTACCGGATCCATGACCCAGATCGGTCAGTTTATTTACGGATTCCTGATCGGAG
>CAYZMZ010000084.1:0-5906 GCA_964479655.1 uncultured Planctomycetaceae bacterium | reverse complement strand
TAGTCGTTCGAGTTATGAACCCTGCCTATCCCGAAGGGGTTATGCTGGCGATCCTGTTTGGAAACCTGTGTGCGCCGCTGATCGACTACTTTGTGATTCAGGCCAATATCAAACGGAGGGCTTTACGACATGTCTAATGATAGCTTACTAAAAACTTTTTTCGTTGCGATTGTGGTCTGCGTTGTCTGTGCAACTCTGGTTTCAACAGCCAATGTGGTTCTGCGTCCGCGAATTGAACAGAATAAACTCAATTTTAAGCATGGTAATATTGTTCTGGCAGCCGGACTGGTTAAGCCGGGCTATAAAACCAGCGAAATTGAGTCGGCGTTTGCCAAATGCGACGCTCAGATTTACGACTTATTGAAAGAGAAATTCGTTACAGACGCCAAGGATTTCAACGTTAAAAAATTTGACGAACGTCTTATGATGAACAACGATAAATTCGTTACGATTCCTGAAGGAGCCGTGAAACCGGGTGTTCCGCTTGTTCCCCGATACGTTACAATCTATCTGATAAAAGATAAAGACGGCGGTTTAGACAAAGTCGTTCTTCCGTTTTTCGGTAAGGGACTGTGGTCAACCATGTACGGGTTTGTATCGCTGGACAAAGACCTCAATACCATCAGTCGGCTTCTTTACTACGATCAGCTGGAAACCGCTGGTTTAGGCGGTGAAGTGGAAAATCCCGTTTGGGCCGATAAATGGATCGGTAAAAAGGCTTACGATAAAGATGGAAAGCCGAAAATCAAAATTATTAAAGGCGTTGTTGCCGCCGACGATAAAGACAATCCGTATAAAGTAGACGGTATTTCCGGAGCAACGATGACGTGCCGGGGAGTAAACAACTCTCTTGAATACTGGCTTTTTGAATACAAAGGTCTTTTGGATACTCTCAAAGCCGGTCAGCTGCCTCCGGAAAGCAAAACGCTTGCCGCGGATAGCAGTTCCGACAATACCAACGGCAACACCAAGCAAACAAATGTCAAAGGAGGAAAGCAATAATGATTACTTCCAAAGAATATAAAGAAGCGTTTTTATCTCCCTTGTTTAATACCAATCCTATTGCGATTGGCGTACTGGGGATTTGTTCAGCCTTGGCGGTTACCACAAAAATGGATACGGCCTTTACGATGGGGCTGGCGGTAACCTCGGTTCTGGTTTGCTCGAATTTTGCAATCAGCCTGATTCGCAATCAGATTCCTTCGAGTATTCGTATGATTGTACAAATGGTAATTATCGCCGCGATGGTTATGATTGTCGATCTGGTACTGCAGGCTTTTGCGTTCAAACTTTCCAAAAGTCTGTCGGTATTTGTCAGTTTGATTATTACCAACTGTATTATTATGGGGCGAGCGGAAGCGTTTGCCATGAAAAATCCTCCGCTGCTGAGTATTGTCGATGGGCTGGGAAATGGCTTTGGATACAGTTTGATACTGCTTTCGGTCGCCTTTATCCGCGAATTTCTCGGTTCCGGTTCGGTATTCGGAATAACGATTATGAAAACTATCAATAACGGCGGCTGGTATATGCCTAACGGACTGATGGTTTTGGCACCCAGTGCGTTTTTTATCATCGGGATGTTAATCTGGCTGTTCAAAACGATTAATCCCAATTTACAAAAATAACCCTAACAACAACGTATCATGGAATTTTATTTAGAAGAATTTGTTCGCAACGTGTTTGTTCAGAACCTTGCGCTGTCGTTGTTTTTGGGAATGTGCACTTTTCTGGCCGTTTCCCAAAACGTTAAAACAGCCATGGGACTGGGAATTGCCGTTGTTTTTGTTCAGGCGATTACCGTTCCGGTCAACTACCTGATTTATCAAAATATTCTCGTGCCGTGCCATGTAGAATACCTGACCTTGATTTCATTTATCGGGGTTATTGCCGCCCTGGTTCAGATATTGGAAATGTTTCTGGACCGATACGTTCCCAGTCTGTATAACGCCTTGGGAATTTTCCTTCCGTTGATTACCGTCAACTGCGCTATTCTGGCAGGCAGTTTGTTTATGGTCGAACGGAATTACGACTTTGGTCAATCAATCCGATTTGGTTTTGAATCCGGCTTAAGCTGGGCGTTAGCCATATTTATGCTGGCCGCTATTCGCGAACGAATGGAGTACAGCAACGTTCCCAAAGGACTTCAGGGAATTGGCATTGTCTTTGTCGTTGCCGGTTTAATGGCGATGGGATTTATGGTTTTTTCAGGAATTTAATTTAACGTGTAAGATTCTGTGTATTTGAGCAGTGTTTCCTGTGGAAATATCTATCGTATACAGATTTTTACAGAAGGTTTTATTATGATACATGAGATATTATTAGGAGTAGGGATGTTCACCGCCATTGTTCTTGCTTTGGTGTGTGTAATTTTACTTGCCCGAAAATTACTGGTTCCCAGCGGATTGGTAACCTTGGAAATCAATGAAGACGCCTCCAAAACGCTGCAGGTTCCCATGGGCGGGAAATTGCTCCAAACTCTGGCGGCAGAAAAAATATTTGTTCCCAGTGCCTGCGGCGGCGGCGGAACTTGCGGGCAGTGCAAACTCCAGGTTTTGGAAGGCGGCGGAGATATTCTCCCCACCGAACTTGGACACATGTCCCGGCGTGAAGTGCGTGATCATTGGCGTTTAGCGTGCCAAACGCCCGTTAAGCAAAATATGAAACTGCAGATCAATCCGGAAATCTTTTCCGTGCAGAAATGGGAATGCACCGTTCGTTCCAATAAAAACGTAGCGACTTTTATTAAAGAACTGGTTTTGGAACTGCCCAAAGGCGAACACGTTAATTATCGCGCCGGCGGATATATTCAAATCGAATGCCAGCCGCATACGGTTGCCTACAAGGATTTTGATATTGATCCTCAATACCATCCCGATTGGGATAAATTCAATATTTGGAAGTACGTTTCTCATTGCACCGAGCACGTAACGCGTGCCTATTCTATGGCCTCCTATCCGGCTGAAGAGGGGATAATTATGCTCAACGTGCGAATTGCTTCTCCGCCTCCGCGTAACGATTCCGTTCCTCCGGGATTGATGTCCAGCTATATTTTCAGCCTCAAACCGGGCGATAAAGTGACGATTTCCGGACCGTACGGCGAGTTTTTTGTCAATGAAAAGTCCGATTCTGAAATGATTTACGTCGGCGGCGGCGCGGGCATGGCTCCGCTTCGTTCACAGATTTTTGACGAATTGAAAACCAGAGCCTGCAAGCGTAAAATTTCCTACTGGTACGGAGCACGTAGTTTACGGGAGGTTTTTTATGCAGACGAATTTGACAGACTCGCGGCTGAGAACCCCAATTTTACGTGGCATTTAGCCTTGTCCGATCCGCTGCCTGAAGATAATTGGACGGGACCGACTGGTTTTATTCACCAGGTTCTTTATGATCATTATTTGAAAGATCATCAGGCTCCTGAAGATTGTGAATATTACATGTGCGGTCCGCCCATGATGACCGGCGCGGTTGTAAAACTGCTTGATAGTTTGGGCGTCGAACGCGATAACATTTATTTCGACGATTTTGGTGGTTAATAAACCGATTAAGTAAACGCGCTCCGGCAACAACCGGAGCGCGGACGTCCCCGTCCGCAACATTCTATATTATATTACGGTAAATCGGGATAACATCGTTCGGGGGACCAACTGCGTAGCGGTTGAACCCCGTGCCGGGGAAGCAGTTCGGCTACCGCCGGTTGCCGAAAAAAGGGTTGACGGGGATAATATTGCCGATTTTGAATACCGCTTGTTCCCCAACTGCGTAGCGGTTGAATATTCATAGCCGTGCGTGAAACACACGGAAAAAGAACGACAAAAGAACGCCCCCAACCGCGTAGCGGTTGAACTCCTCGTCGGGGAGGCGGTTCGGCGACCGCCGGTTGCCAAAAAAAGGGTTGGCGAGGGTAATATTGCCGATTTTAAATACCGCATTGAACAGATATATACACGGAGGTACGGCGTCTCGCCGTTCTGCGGTCGTCCCCGACCGCTTAACGCCGTTCGATTTTAAATACCGCTTGATTCGATGTCGGCATCTTAACCTCTTTAGAGGTTTCTCGTATGGTAGAACGTCGCGTTCCATCCAGCTCCCATCGCGATTCGTTTCCCTCGCGGCAGTCAGCGGGGTGTATCTCTGTTCCCGCCACTGAAGTGGCGGGTTATGGAGGGGGACGGTCTTCTCCATAACCCCGGACTTTAGTCCGGGGCTGAATATATCCCTACTACAATTATCCGCCCGCGCCGTCAGGCGGCGGGCAGTGAATCCAACGGGAAAGCTTTCTTCCGCAACATTCAATATTATTGCGGACAAAGACGTCCTCGCTCCGCAGAATCAGGAGGTATTGGAAATCGCTCCGATCTCAACGATTCCAAGTTTACAAAACTTCAGCGATAGCAGAAACACACCGGTCTATTTGATCATCCGTTCCAACGGAGATGCGTAACCCCTCGCCCCAGCGGTCGTAAACCATGTAACGAACGAATATATTCTGCTTTTTAAGATGTTCGTAAATCGGCTTAAGCGGCTTGCCCGGATAGGTGTTCCAGGTAAAATTAGCGAAAGAATCAGGAACGGTAAACCCTAACTGACGCATTTTTTCAGTAAGTTTTGAACGAGTCGATTTGATTTTTTCAACCGTCTGCTTTAGCCAAACCTGGTCTTCAATCGCGGCTGTCGCGGCGGCAATTGATAACGCATCGCAATTGTAGGAATCCTTGACCTTAACAAACTGCTCAATCAACTCAGGACGGGCGACCAGATAGCCAAACCGCAGTCCAGCCAAGGCATAAGACTTGCTAAAGGTTCGGGAAACCATTATATTGGGAACCTGCTTTACCAAATCAATGCAGTTAAAATCATTGAAATCCGCATACGCCTCGTCAATCAGCAACGGACAGGGTAATTTCTCCGCCAGTTCCCGCAACGCCTGTTGGGATACAATTGTACCTGTCGGACTGTTGGGATTGGGTAAAAAGAACAGCTTCAAATTATCGGCAGGACGGCTAAAATCGTCCGTCATTTTCCAGTCGGAAGAATAATCAACTTCTTCCCAATTCGCGCCCTGTAATTGAGCTAGAGACTTATACAAAATATAACTAGGATAGGGCAATCTCAGTTTATCGGTTTCTCCAACCAGAGCGCGAGTTACAATCGTTAGAATATCGTCGGATCCGTTTCCGCATAAAATCCAGGACGGGTCTACCCCCAGCAATTTCCCGGCGGCGTTGCGAAACGGAGTACCCATCGCGTTGGGATATAACTGCAGGGTTTGGGAGGCGTCGGCAATTGCCTGCCTGACCTTGGGCGAAGCCTGATACGGATTTTCATTGGTATTGAGCTTGATAAAACTCCCGCTCTGAGGCTGTTCACCGGAAATATATCCGCCCATTTGAGCGATATTGGATCGAACGTAATTGACCATAAGTATAGTAATCTAAATAAAAACAGGGCAACCGTACAGCTGCCCTCGATAATCGCGATAGAGCTATTAGAACCAGTTGGCCGCAAAGCCGCCGTCAACGCTTAAAACAGCACCGGTAATAAAACCAGCTGCGTTTTTGGAGCATAACAGCAAAGCCGCGCCCGACAGTTCGTCCGGGGTTCCATAACGGCGCATGGGGGTACCACGCATGATGTTATCCACACGTTCAGGATCCAGAATTTTACGGTTTTGTTCAGCCGGGAAAAATCCGGGGCAGATGGTATTGCAGCGGACGTTTTTCAAAGCGAGGTCTTGAGCGATGTTGCGGGACAGGTTCAAAACAGCCGCCTTGGACGCACTGTATCCGAAAACCTTCGACAACGGCAGTAAAGAGGTAACCGAGCCGAAGTTGAGGATAGCTCCGCCCCCGTTTTCCGCCATGTGTTCGGCAAATACCTGGCAGGACAGGAAAGTACCTTTGAGGTTG
>CAYZMZ010000083.1:0-10242 GCA_964479655.1 uncultured Planctomycetaceae bacterium | reverse complement strand
TTTGCATAACAAACCTTAGTCGTTTCATTTTGCCCCAATCGATAACACCAATGGTTGTATGATTCTTGGGGGGAAAATCAAAACGATGTCAAGAAGAAAAATTCACGTAGTAATAGTATAACAATCCCTTTTCGTGCAAGGAAGAACCAACATGGAGGCGAAAATTCAAATTGTACAGAAAAAAATAAGACAACGCCGTTTTGTAAAGAAAAATTTCTTTGATAAAAAGATTCCTGCCCCTTGCAGATTCAACGAATCTGTTTACAATATTAATACGATGAATAAAATAGTTCTATTGATGCCGTTATTATTGATTTTATCGCCGTGGGCGTCGGCGCAGTCCCCTGCCCCGATAAATCGACAGGTGCCTCACGTGGTTGTTTTGACAGACGGCAGTATTTTGCCCGGTGCCGTTGTTTCGCTGGATAGCCGCCGCGTAGAAATAGAGCGTTTATCCGCTCCAGAATCCCTAAAAGTCGACCTAAAGTTCGTAGCCGGAATTATCTTTTCCCGTCCGGTGCCGGATTTGGAAGAACAAAAACTGATTTATTCCCTGATTGGCAGTACTAATTCGGCCGACGAATATTTGGATTGTGCGGGCAATAGCTATTTTGGGACGTTTGGTCAGATGTCCGGCTTTAATCTGGTTTGGGAATCGAACTCCAAATCCGTCGTTGTTCCGGTAACCCAAATCCGCGCTGTTATTTTTTCAGCCTCTGTGCGAACAACGCTGCAGGAAAATTCTCGTAAGGCAATCGGTACCCGCGACGGCAGTTTGATATATGCGTCTAGTATTGAACAAAAAGATAATTGCACGTATGTTCATACTGATTGGAATTCAGATCCGCTGATTTTTAATCAGTTGGATATTACTTTTTCCTCGATCGATATTTCCGGCGATTACCTGGATGCGTTGCCGGTTATTGAGTATAAATATATTCCGTTTTGGACCTTGCCGCGCCAGTACGGTGTTAATTATTCCCCGGAAGGAGCCTGGCTGACCGATAATACCTCGACGACGTATTTACACGGATTTTTTCAGTACGCCTCGTCCCGTTTGACTTTTACTCCCAAAGCCGATAGTAAATACACTCGGCTATCGGGAGTTATTGCCCGCCCGGTACAGGCGATTCAGGGAGCCGTTCGATTTCGGATTTTTACCAACGGCAAGCCGGTCTTTAATCGAACGCTTAACGCGGCTGATATGCCCGAGGAATTTTCCGTCGCGGTTGAATCGCTCCGGCGAATTGATTTGGTTGTCGATTTTGCCGATAACAGTCCGGTTTCCGATACCGCTATTTGGGGTAACGTGAAGTTGGAATAACATAAATTACTATCTTGATATAAATAACAAGACTTGTACATAAGTCCATAAAATTATATAAAACTTCCTTTGAAAAATTATGCCTGGAATATTTGGAATTGTTGACAGTTGCCTCCGCGACGATTTTCGTTCGACGTTTGAATCGATGCTTGATTGCGGTATGTTTTTCAGCTGGTATAAACGGGAATCCGCTTTTGTGGATAACAAAACGGCGTTGGGGCGAATAGACTTGGATGTTTTTCCCTCTCAAGAACAGCCGATTACCTCGTCCGATGGTACTGTAAAGCTGGTATTGCACGGGGAATTTTACAATGGCGAGCTATTTCAGTCGGAATTGAAATTGCCGTCCGATAGCTGTCAGGCGCGTATTGCCGTCGAGGAGTTTTGCGTAAATCGGGATAAAAATACGTTGAATGATTTTTTTACCCAGCTTCAAGGACGATTCTGTATTGCGGCATGGGATCAGTCAACCGGTTTATTACATTTGGTTAATTCCGTATACGGTTCTAAACCGATGTATTACTCTCATTCAGGCAGCCGATTTTTGTTTGCTGCCGACTTACTGTCGCTTTTACAAGACAAATCCGTATCGCGTCAGTTTGATTCGCGTGCAATCGCCCAGTTTTTTACTTACGGTCAGTACTTAAACGATAATACTTCCTTTGAATCGATAAAAGTATTAGCTCCCCGCGAACATCTGATTTATTCTCCCGCAAACAATACGGTTACCCATAGCATATATCAGGACAATTTTTCTTTATCTGCCAAGCTGGACGGACGCGCTTGCGTGAAAGACGATTTATGGATCGATACGATAGCCGAGGCGTTTTATGAATCCGTTCAGAAAAGAACGAAAAACAGGGAGAATCTGGGGATCAGTTTATCCGGCGGGTTAGACGCCCGAAGTATTTTAGGTTGTACTCAAACAGATACGCCTGAACAAATTGTTTCAATCGCAATGGGAATTCCCGGCAGCGCAGACCATAAATTGGCTGCTCAGCTGGCCCGTTATTTTGGATCGACGCATTATAATTACGTTCTCAATACGGATTTTCTGCGGGATTACTCATCGCATTTTGAAGAAATGGTTCGTCTGACCGATGGACAGTACTTGTCTACCGCGATTGTAATTCCGACTTTGGATTTCTACCGCGAGAAAAACGTTCGTATTCTTTTGCGAGGTCATGCCGGCGAATTAATGCACTTAACCAAAGCCTACGCATTTTCACTTAAACAAGAAGAATTATCAACTTTGACTACGGTAGACAAAGTTACAGACTGGTGCTTTGGACATCTGAAATCCTATATGCTTGACGGAGTTGCCAGACCGCTGTTGAAGGGGATACCGTTATCCGAATTTGATTCGTTGGGAAAATCCGGTCTGGATCAGGCGATAAAACAATGCGAACAGTTTCCCGATTCCGCCGCGATTTTATGGCAATTATTTTTAGATATGAGAGTTCATCGGGAAATTTCTTTATCGTTAAAGAAATTTGGTTCTCGGGTAGAAATCCGACTTCCCTTTTTAGATAAGCGTCTTCATTCAGTTATGGCGGCCGCTCCCTGCCGACTTTGTATGGGTGAAACTCTTGAAAAACGGATATTGGAAAAATACCGTC
Organism: uncultured Planctomycetaceae bacterium; assembly: GCA_964479655.1. Taxonomy (GTDB): domain Bacteria; phylum Planctomycetota; class Planctomycetia; order Pirellulales; family Thermoguttaceae; genus RUG11551. The sequence continues at coordinate 7,299 of CAYZMZ010000083.1, read as the reverse complement.
CTGATTTTCTTCGCGTTAAAAACGTCAATACTGGAACCTATATCGGAGCCGGGCGGCTTCGGCAGGAAGCCAGTCATTTTTTCCAACGTGTTATGGCGAAACTGGGTGCTCCCGGCTATCAGCCCTACGAAAGAATGGGCTTATGGCTGCGCCGGGAATTAAAATCGTATGCAGCAGGACTGGTTTTGAGCGATGAAAATATGGACAGTGGCTTGTTTAATCCCGATACGCTTCGCTGGATTATCGACGACCATAACAACGGAGCGAATCACACGTATTTAATTATCGCCTTGATGGTTTTTGCGCAGTTGCAAAAGAGTCTGTAATTTGACGAGTTTGTAATTTATACTATGACTCGTTGATTTTTCCTGTCGACACCGTTTTGATTTCGCCGTCGTAGGAATAAAGCACCTCGTTTTACCGATTAAGGCGAAACGAAACGGCTGAGGTTTGTTATTCAAACGGGGAAAAGTTAATTGGAATCAGTATACTTCCGATTCCCCCTCTTGACTTTTTCCCGCTAAAATGTTATCCTTACAGATATGAGTTACAAAGTAGAATTTCTGTCGTTGGGTCTGGTTTTTCTGTTGAGTCTGTCGGAGGTTTCAGTCGGACAGATGAAACTGACCGGAATGCAGTTTAAGTCGCAACTGTCGGCACCTATCGCGGGTATGACGTATAACGAAGCGATTTCAGGCGAAGCCCTGCCCCGATTTGCGGATACGCAGTCCCTGTATTTTTACTTGGATCGCCGTTGCGCCTCGGACAGTCTGTTTTCTTTGGACGCCTATCATATCAGCGTTCGGCAGTTTTACGATCAAGTTGGGGGAACGCTCAATTGGGGCGTTTCTTATCCAGACGGTTTAATTTATATGGGACCGAAAAATTATACCGCCGCGCTGAGAACGCTGTTGCAATCGCAGCTGGACGCCGCACGAAAATTACCGCAAGAATCAATGACAAAATGGGTTAAACGCAAGCCGCTTAAATGGGAAGAAGGTACAAATCCCAAGCAACTGTTGGAATCCATCGCGCAGGAAACCGGGTTTCAAATTTACGGCTTGGATAAAATGCCGCACGATATTTGGGGGGCGGGAGCTTGGCCTGCTATGTCTGTCGCACAACAGGTTCAGTTGATTGTCGGTCAGTTTGATTTAACGTATAAATTTGATTCTACCGGAACAAAAATCGCCTTGGTTCCTTTGGATTTGAGCAAGGTTGCTGTTGTCCGTTCGTATCCCGATGGGGGAAAAGCGCAGCAACGAATAGACGCGTTCAAGAAAGACCTGCCTGAATGCCAGTTTGTTGCCAAAGGCGGTAAGATTTACGTGCGCGGACGGATGGAAGACGTCGAACGAATCCTATCCAACGGAATTGTAAGACCGGCAGTTTCTACTCCCGATAAGCCGCAGACCGCTGAAAATAAACCAGAAAACAATACGCCTGCTGTTACCGCTCCGCTGGAAAATCAACGATTGACTTTGCCTAAAGTATCCGTTCCGCCTGTCATTTTAGCCAGAGCGATTGCAAAAAAACTCGGGCTTACCGTCGAAGTAGACGAAAACGAACTCCGAAACGCCGGAATCGCCTTGGAAAAAGTTATCGAATTTGAAATTAAAGATGTTACCGTCGATCAGTTTTTCCAGCAACTAGGCGATAAATCCGGCTGTACGATGACTCGGGTTGGAACCGCTGTTATAATCAGACCAAAGTCCAGGTAAGCTGTAAAAATCAAAGCAATAATTCAAATATACTGGTTCCGCTTGACTTTTTCCGGTTTGCATAACAAAAATCCGTTGTTTCAATTCGCCTTAATCGGTAAAATAAGAGAATATTTGATTCTGAAGGCAAAATCAAAACGACGTCAAGAAGAAAAATCACGTAGTCATAGTAAAACCCCTAAAAATATATTCCGAGACTTCAACATGATAGACCAGAGCCGAATTGATGATTTGTATGTAAATCATTCCCGTCATTGGAAGGATTTTCGTTATGTTTATCCGGTTCTCAGCCGCCGTTCAAAGGGAATTTCCCTGGGAATAGATCTCAGTCCGGGCTGTGAATGTACGTTCAACTGCGTTTATTGTCAGGTGGAAAAACATAATATTCCTGTAGATTCGTCCAAACGAGCTATAGACTTGGACATGCTTCAGGAAGAACTCCATCTGCTTTTTGTTGGCTCGATGCGCGGGTTAATTTACAATCATTCCCCTTTTGATGCTACGCCCGAGCATTTACGGCGTCTGAACGATGTTGCTTTCAGCGGAAACGGCGAGCCGACGTTAAGTCCAGCTTTTTTGCCGGCGGTTAAAATTGCCGCGCAGGTTCGTCAGGAATGTAACGGCGAGGCGGTTAAACTGATTTTAATCACCAATTCTACCTGCCTGCACCGACCGGAGGTTATTGAGGGGCTGGAAATCCTGTCGCAAAATAACGGCGAAATTTGGTGTAAACTTGATGCGGGAACCGAACGATTCTATAAAAAAATCGACCGTTCAGCCGTCCCGTTTGATAAATGTATCGATAATATTATTACCACCGGTCAGAAATTCCCGATTATTATTCAAACCTTGTTTTCAGATTGTCATACGGATGACGGTCCCAGTTCTGCGGAAGTAGACGCCTATATCGGTCAGCTATCCAAAATTATGGACGCCAACGCCTTAATCAGCGGCGTGCAAATTCATACCGTCAGACGTATTCCGGCTGAAAAAGGAATTGAGCCGTTGTTGCGTCAAAGACTGGAAGAAATCGCCCAGCAGGTTACCAGTCAAACGGGCTTGAAAACGGCGGTATTTGTTTAATCGCGTTTGTTTAGAGGTATTCCGTTGGAGATATTCCGTTGGAGATATTCCGTTGGAGGTATTCCGTTGATAAAAACGCGATATACTGTTTTCGTTTGAATTATTCCCGATATATACTATCATAAACCAGCCGTTTCGTTTTAATCGGTAAAACAGGGAGAGCGTTTATCACGTGGGGCGAAATCAAAACGGTGTCGACGGGAAAAATCACTCCGGCGGGAAAAATCACTCAATCCCACTCAATCATATTATAATTGCTTGCTTAAAGGACTAAATCATGTGGTATAAAGACGGTTTGCATTTTGAATGTACTGGCTGCGGAGGTTGCTGTACCGGCGCGCCGGGTTTTGTATGGATTACGCCTGCTGAACAAAAGGCTATTGCTAAACGGTTAGGCATGCCAGAAGATAAATTTGCCGATAATTACACCCGAACTATCGCCGGTGTGAGAACCAGTCTGAACGAATACCCCAGCGGCGATTGCTATTTTTTCGATCCCGGTACTCGTCGTTGCCAAATCTACGATATTCGTCCAGCTCAATGCCGAACCTGGCCTTTTTGGGATTCCGTACTGGAATCCCGAGCGATGTGGAAACTCGCCGGTCAACGTTGCCCCGGCTGTAATCAAGGACCGCTTATTCCGCTGGAAGAAATCGAAAAACAGCGCAAAGAGGTCAATGTATAAACCGGCTGTTTGCGGGGCTTTTTCTGAATGTCAGATTACATCTGTTATTTTATATTTTTAATGACAATATTGTTTTTTTCGGCTTTTTTTAGTTTTTTTAGATATTTGTCCCCTTTTTGCTTTTTTATCGTATAGATAACGGTGTTCATCTACCAAAGGTAGAAGGAACTGAGATTTCGCTCTCCTTTGTGGAGAGCGTCTTCGTTTTAAAGGTACCCGCGATATTTTTCGTAATCTCTATTAAAATCATCCTGCTTTTTGCGATAGTCAACCACAAATGCGGTTATTAATTTGAATTTACTCCCACTGCCCTAAATTCGCTATAATTGTTTCGTGAACCTGCTGTATCGATTCGGCGGAGTTGATTAAAATAATAGAATCTGGATGACTTTTCGCTTCGGTAAGAAATCCCTGACGAAGGCGCAGTTTAAACTCGGCGTCTTCCCGTTCGATTCTATCCAGCGTTCGCTCTCCCATCCGCACAGACGCAACTTCCGGCGGAACGTCCAGAACAAAGGTTTTATCGGGCCTGATTCCCTCGGAGGCAACCAAGCTCAGTTTTTCTACCAAACGCGGATCGATTCCGCCGGCATATCCCTGATATACAATACTGGAAAGAGCGAAACGGTCGCTGACCACGATTTTTCCCGCATTCAACGCCGGAGCTATTATTTCGTTTACCAACTGCGCCCGAGCCGCTAGAAATAAAAACATCTGACTTAATCGGCAGGTCGGCAAATCATCTCGATGCAAAATCACGTCCCGAATTTGCTCCGATAACGCGGTCGAACCCGGATCGCGGCATAAAACTACCGTTTTCCCCTGATTTCGTAAATAATCGCACAGCAATTTTAACTGCGTGCTTTTCCCCGTGCCGTCTATACCGTCTATTGAATAAAACATAAATTTTTAGGACAACAAAAAATATTCAATTATTGAATTTGAAATACGAATTTATAGCAAGTCTTGCAGGGATTCCTTTTGCTGCTTTTTCATTTCGGATTCCATGCCTTCCTGTTTTTTGATAATCGAACGGAGCAATTCGACTGCTTCGTTAAAATCTTCCATTTGCAGCATTTTTGCCAGAACCTCGTCTAACTGCCGGATTGTAAGATCAAACTGGGCTAAAGCCGCTTTTTTTGTAGACGCGGCGGCGGCAAAATCGCCGGCTTCCATCGTCTTGCGAAAGGCGAGTAATCTTTTTTCCAACTCTACAAACGACGTTTTGCAAATTTGCGTCAGAGGCAAAGCAATTCCGTCCAGCAGTCGATTTTTCCATTCAGGCGTATCGATTTTATTATTGATCATTTGATCAACCACGCCTTGGAAAGCCTGGGCTTCAGCCAGAAATTCCTCCATGTTTTTCCGCGCGTTTTGCACCGCTCGGTCTGCATGAAGAATCCGAACGGCCATCGGTACCGCCGTTGTATCGTCTTTCTTTTCAGATTCGGTTGAAATTCCAACAACCAGTTCGTCGGTCGATTTTACTTCATCAAAAACCGTTTCAAAATGGCGTCGCAGATTTAATTCCGCCGCTTCCAAAATCATGCGCATTCGCTGCGGAGTTACAATTTCCACAATCGTTTGCGGCGTTTGCCCTACGTTGGGAGAGCGGACTTCAGGCAGATTATAACCGTCCGACGCTTCCATGGATAAAGTAATCGAATCGTCTAACTGAACCGTTGATTTGGCTGAATCGAAAACCGTTTGTACCGATACCTCCAGAGGGCGATTATCCCATTTATTGATCGGAATTGTACCGGCGATTTTTGCATCTTTCCGCGTAATTGTATAGGCAAATTGAACGTTGGTGACTCCGTAATCGTCTACAATCGACCCCGAAAACGGAATCGACGCGTTAGTCGTACAGGCGACGCCCAATCCTTTGGCGGAGATAGCTAATACAGGAACCGCGTCGGGTAAAATCGAAAAAGAAAACGCCGTATCTTTGCGGGATTTTAATCCATCGGTATCCAAAAGAGAGATAGTTACTGTTTGTTCCGCTTTGCACGAACCTAAATTCAGTTCAAACGCCTCGATTTTGGGGGAAGTATCCGAACTCTTAATAAACGAAACCGACTTCTTTTCGGTCTTTCCCTCGATATTGGTTGAAATTGCTTCTACCGACTGGATTGATTTATTGGGGGTAAGAATCAACTTCGCTTCAACGCCAAACGGCAATTGATACGAACTGGTTACCGGGACGATTCTTTCGCTGCGATTCATATACGGAGGATAGCTCAGCTTTAATTGCGCCTTGACAATAACCGGACTATCGACGACATCGATAATTAATCCTTTTAACTGAGCGTCTGCCCCGCGAAAATCTATCGACATGGAATTAAGTACACCACGTAGCGTGTACGTAAAAGCGAGCGGAAGCCCGCTTGACGACGCTGCTTCGCCCTGACGAACCATCGTTGCGCTGCGGGTATAGCCCTGCGGGTCTTGATAGGACATCACAACTCGTTCTGGAACAAGCGTTCGGGAAACATCCGCCCAGACTTTCAAATCCAAATCGTCTCCTTTGGCAATTTTTAGGTGTCCTACGGGATTATTCGCTGATTTATCGAAGCCGTCGACCCAAATTTTCGCCTGACGAGGCCAAAGTTGATTCGATAAACAAATTACCCGATTATACCAAATCGGAATATAGGTCGGCTGATAAAAATGAAGTCCGACGATAGAAATCAGCAATAAAATTACTTTGTATCGAACAGACCATATATTATGACTGTTGAAAGCCATAAACAAACGTCCAGAATTGAGTAAATGTTCCGCTCGATTATTCGCTTGCCGACAGGTTTGAATCCAAAGCTGCTCGTTTTGCCCCTCTGGATCAGACGGAGTAACCGCCGTTAAAATCGATTCGCTTTGTTCAGGAAACGTTTTCGCGCATAATTGAGCCATCGACTGGTCGCTAATCGGACAAATCCAGGGTACAATTACGTTTAGATATACAAATCGTATCAGCCAGACGGCGGATACGGTTAATATAATCGCTCTGAAAATCGCAGACGGCTCGAATATTTTATCCAAGAACAACGTTGCCCAAAACCAAATTGCCAGGCAGATTACCGTTACACCGATTCCGTAGGTTACAAAATGCCGCCGCGTTGCTTTTCGCAGCTGCAAAAGCAATTTTGTTACCATCTCAATTGGAGGATTGTTTTTTTTGTTCATGCCAGTTTCAACATTCTCCTGATTAACCATTCCAAAGACAGTAAACCGACTACAATACCGATTAACCATTTCATCAGGTTTTCTTCCCATTGGGAATCTAACGACTGGGCGGCAATAACCGTCGCGGAATTATCGGGGAAATTCGCGTCCAGGGAAGTTTCATCGTCCGTTAAATGTTCAAAGGATTTTATATCTGAATAATATTTTCCGCCTGTTTTTTCCGCCCACGTTTTTAAGACCAGTTCGTTTCTCTGCGGATTTCGGCGTTCCAAGTCCGACAATTCTACACGAACTGTACATTCAAGCACTACATCGCTAGACGGAACTTTAAGTTTGAAGGTAAAAGACCCTTCCGATTCCGCCTGAACCTGTCCGAGATACGCTCCCGCGCGGGAAGCATCGGGTTTGAGCACCACAATTTTCGTTCGTCCGTCGTTTGAACTGACTTCAGCTACCAGCTGCGGAACGTTCAGCGGCGTTCCCGAAACATCGGTTAGCTGCGCATGAACTTCGATTAAATCACCGAGATAGTACTTATCCTGGCGCGGTAAAAAAGTACCGCGTTCGCTTTGCCTGATCATTCCGCCCTGCATACAGCGGCGAACCAGCTGAATCATTAACCGTTCA
>CAYZMZ010000082.1:0-10322 GCA_964479655.1 uncultured Planctomycetaceae bacterium | reverse complement strand
CACCGCCTGCGTAAAAGCTCAATTGGTAGAAACCCCGCCGTTGTATGCCGGAGATACTTACGATTCTACTGTTACGGTTTCGGGAAATGGTAATAGTCCAACATTGAGCTTTAGCAACTGTTCCAACAATTGGCTTGTTGACGGTAACAGAATTCGTTTTTCTAGCCGCGGTGCCTGGTACATATTAAAAGGGAACACTTGTATACTTCCCGCAAGTTACGACGGCCCCGATGCCAATTATCGTCCTTGGACTAACGGCAAGTGGAAAACCAGCTATGAAATTCAGGCGGTTCCGGTTGCCAAAGCCAAAAATTATTTGGATTCTGTCGGAATGGCTCAGCCGATGTTAGTTCCCCGCGGAGCGGCAATCGACTTGGTCTATTCCGGCTGTGGAGATTCGGGACAGATAGATAACAAAAACACAAATCCCGTATTAATTATGTTTGCTCCTACCGGTGAGGTAAGTCAGTTCACCTACGGCGGCAATGTAGACGATGACTGCGCTCCCCCGTCAGATAAAATTTATCTGCTGGTCGGACAATGGGTTCGATCGCTGGGAAAAGATTTTTCCTTGCCTGGTGATGGTCTTTACAATTATCAAAATTACGACAATTACTGGGTTATTATCGACCCGCGAACGGGAACTACTCACGTGGAACAAATCATAAATGGCGATAAAGGGGGAACCGTTGAAAATTCCCGCAAATTTGAATAAGAGGCTAAATAATAAATGAACTCACAACTACAATCCTGTCGACACGGTTTTAGCCTTTTGGAGGTATTGGTTTCCGTTTTTGTCGTTTTAATTGGCTTGCTGGGAGTCGCAACGATGATTCCCGCCGGTCGATATGAAATGACCGAAGCACGCAAAGCCGATATGGGTGCCAATCTCAGCCGCGCCCTGCTTCGAAGTGCGATTACCCAACTGAATGATGAATGGACAACAACTGATGTCTGTCAGTTTATTATCAATGACGCCACACTTCAAGGTGCGAAAGATATAAGCACGTATTTGACCGGAGCCAACTTAACAAAATGTGCTATTGGATTCAATAACAATTCTCTCCTTGACGGAGACGATGACGTATATTGGACCGTAGAAAATAACAAAGTGTCTTTATGGGATTCAACCGGTGCCAACGGCAAGGGACTGGAGGTTATCGGTTCAGGTCATTATCTTGGTCTGGTTACCGTCATCCCGCAAGGCAACGGCTACTACGAGGTAACTGCGGCGGTTGCCTATCGAACAACGTCCGCAGACTGCCGCTCAATTGGCGTTACCATCAATGCGGGGGGAATGTGTTCAGGAGCCAACGGTAATTTACCCCAACCCGGTAATTACGTAATGATAAATAAAGATAACGATATTCGCTATCGATGGTATCGAGTAGAAAATATATATGAATCCTATGTTACCTTGCAAGGACCCGATGTTCAACCCGAGCAGGCGGGCAACGCAACGATGATAATTCCCGGCAACATAATTTCGGTATGTTCGCGAACCGTTCGCCTGGGACAATAGTTCGGTAACAATAGTTCGGTAACAATAGTTCAGGGCAACATCACCGGGGGCAACCGTAACAAAGCAGCAGACTGAAAACACCGATATTTTCGTCGTATCAGGGGCAATAAAGTCAAACATTAATAAAATAATCATGAACACACAATCTTATAATCGCCGTTACATTTCCCGTTCCCGCAGCGGTATGATTTTATTGGTTGTTATGTCCGTACTGGCATTATTTGCCGTGATGGGCATGACGTTTATTTTGTTTACCGGCAGAAATCGGGAATCCGCCGAAGCGGCGTTAAAATACGCTCCGGAAGCCAAAACGACAGGCAATTCTCCTCAAGAGCTGCTTGAAGAGGGAATAATGCAGGTTATTGCCGGACGCAGTACCGATAATACCGTTTCGCCCATTCAGTCCAGTCTAAGTTTACTGGGCGATATGTACGGTACCGGAACTCCTACAAAGGGAAACGGAGTGTTTTCCAAAAACGCGGCTACCGGTTTGATTACCTTTCCCGCCACGGATACAAAATTATCCGGTCGTGTGGTTACGATTACCTCCGGAAAACTCAAGGGAAACAGTACGACTATTATCAAAGTCAAAGACGGCAACGCCTATTGTTTGCCTTTTCACCTTGATCCCGCCTTGGATGCCAACGCGTGCGATTATATTGTCAATCAGCGTCCTTTTCAGAATCAGTATGATTATGATGCCGTTAACGCCGAATCTAATGAAAATAAATTCATGAGTTTGCGTTATGCCGGCGGAGATACTAAATGCAAAGCTCCTGTCGGACGTATTGTTATACCGTCTTATTATCGTCCCGGAGATTCGGCTCGTCCCGGTTGTACCGGAAACGAAAACGAACTGGGGGGGAAAGATTTATATCCCGACTTGGGAACGGGGGCCGTAACCAATGCCGTTACCAAAGACGATTCCCCCTGGGATATAGATAACGATGGCGATGGCGATAAAGACAGTGTTTGGATGGACTTGGGATTAGCTCCCCGCGCGATGCCGGACGGTACTATGGTTGTACCGATGTACGCTATTCTAACCGAAGATTTGGATGGACGTATTAACGTCAATGCGCATGGTCAGTACGATACGGTAAATTCAACCACCTGTTCCTCAACCGCCGCAGGAGGCGGTAGTTTTCAAGGATACGCCGGAGATGCCGCTCCGACAACGCCGTTAGTTGGACAGGGTTACGGCTGCGCCGAAATCAATCCCACGGCTGTTTTCGGTTCTAATTTAGCCAAAGAAATTATTAAGTTGCGAAATTCAAAAGCCGGTGCGGAAATTCCCGATTCTGAATGTAAGCTTCTTAAAAATAAAATTTTGGATTTAATCAGTACCGCAGGAAGTTACAAAGACTATAAATTCAGTATCAACGATGACTATCCGTATTATCGATGCCCGCCGGATTTCATGGGGCAAATGACCTGTGTTATAGATAAGTACGGAATGTTTACTTGGCTGGAATCCCAAACTCCCAATATGGGTCGATTTCCCTACGAAATTAATTTGGGTACCTCTCAACCCAGAGGAGACCGAATTACCGCAATGAACTGCCTTTATTCTCCCGAAGAATTAGAAGGCGTGTTGCGAATTTACGATGACGACTCGTTAAAACAAGAAAATCGATTAGTAGACAAGGTTACACAGACCGGCAGCTTTAATTCCATTCGTCATTTGGTTACCACCGAAAGCTGGGATTTACCAGTTTGTCCGAAGGATTCGATAACCGATTCCGATAATTTACCCGAAGAAGTTCGTGCGGGTTTCAAAATGGATATAAATCGACCGTTGCGCCCCTATCCCGAGGTAAAAAATGATAATTCGGGAGTAAATCCCACTGAAGTCGCCGCCGCAGATAACGATAGAACTCAGCTGGCCAAAGATTTATACTATCTTCTCCGCGCGGTAGATACTACCGTTCCAGCCCGGCAGGCCGCTCAATGGGCTGTAAACGTGGTCGATTTTCGAGATCCCGACAGCGTTTGTACTCGTTTAGAAGTCGATGGAGTAACCGTTTACGGAGTGGAACGTCCTGAAGCTCTTATTACAGAAACGTTTGCCTATCACGCCAGAATGACGGAAGACCTGGAAGAAAATGGCTGGACAGACCGCAAGGGACATGAAAACGATGTTTTGGAAATATACGATACTGAAAAGTGTAAATCTGTAGAAGATTTCACTAAAAACTATCCTAAAATTGCAGCAACAATGGAGGAGAAGCAGATTCAGCAGTTAATCACCAAAATTACCAAAAATAAAAAAGACGGTCCCGATGGCAACGTATGTTTGGATCAGAAAATGCGTCCTGAATCCGGTTTATTTATTGAAATATACAATCCCTGGTTAAATTCAAGTATAACCGAGGCAGCGTGCCCGTTGCTGTATTCAACCGGCGGCAATGGCAATAAGAACAAAAAAGGAAATAAAGGCTTGAACTTGGGGAGATTGTCTGCTCAAGGCAGTGACCGGGTTTGGCGAATGGTTGTTGCCGACCCGAACAACGTAGGACGAAAGGAAGATGGCTACGCAAACGATTTTACTGCCGAAACCGAAACCACGGAAAAGGGCAAACTCAACCAGAACACTTGTACAGATCCGATTATCTATTTTACCAAACAGGCGCATGGATTAACCGGAAATAGTTCAGATAAAAAATGTCAGTATGAACTTTCTAGCAAGGGGAACGATGATACCGTTTTATATCCCGGACAGGTTGGAGTTATTGGACCGGGAGATACCAATGGAAAATTATCGGAGGTATATTTGGATAACATAGATAAAAAACAACCGACTACCATTTGTCTTTCAGAAAACAATATTAAGTTTGCAGGTTCAACCATGTCGGGAATATTGGGTATGCCTGTCCAAAGTGCCAAAGCACAATCCAACAGACGTTTAAGTGTTACCGAATCGCAGGAAACCAATGATCTTTATAAATGTCTGGAACCGGGAGAACTCGCTAAAAATCAGATTCAAGGCTCACCTATAGACCTGGAACGAAACGGGGGTAAAGACTGGGATAGTTTTACAACCGATGATAACGGCAAAGCGGTCGGACTTGGGCAAAACTTCGTTAAATCAGGTTTTAAGGTCGTGTATTTACAGCGATTAGCTAACCCCTATTTGAAGTTCAATGAAACGACTAATCCCTATGTAACCATAGATTCTATGCCCATAGATTTGTATAGTTATAACGGACGTCAAAATCCAACAGGTCAGGACTATCAAGATGACTTCAAAAAGGTTTACACCTACGCTGATATTGAAGATAAATCGGGTAATCAGTTGAATCAGTTCAAACTGACCAGTAATAATAAAAACTTAACCCCCAAATCCCGTTGCCGAGGAATTTTGAAATCGGCCAACCTGTGGTGCGCCAGCAAGCTAGCCGCCGAGGCGGGAAATAACACGCAGCAAACATTTAGTACTGTTATGGGGGGAACGTCAGACAATCCGCCCAGCTACGAAAAGGTACCCGCCTTTTATTTCCCCAACAGACCCTTTAACAGTGTTATGGAAATGCTGATGGTGCCCCAGCTGAGCGCTTACGAGCTTACCTCCAGTTCCAATTGTATAGATCGTCCCTCGGGAACAAAGGGAGAATTACCCAATTATATTCAGCCTAAAAATAATGGAGCGCAGTATATTAACTTCTTATCAGGAACCCCTGAAAAGATTTTCAACTTTTTGCGCATTCAATCCCCTTATTCCGACACCCCGATGAGTTTGGGCACGTATTACAATGCAACGGCCAGTACTACCGGCAACGGTAATAAAACGGAATTTTCCATGGCGGATTATCGCTGGAATTTCCGCGAACCAGGCAAGCTGAACATCAATTCAATTTACAATCCGACAATATGGGCGGCGATGCTGGGTAAGAACGATGCCGCCGACCTTGCTATTCCCGGTATGAGTTCCACCTTGTTTACCGATTACTGGCAAGATATTTTCGATAACGAAGGCAAACGCAGCAAGACTTTTTCCAGTCATGGAAGCGGTCAAAATTATTTAATAGATAACAAAGATATATTCTTACTAAGTAATGCGGCTACGACATGTGTTTCGCCGCAGCAATCCGCCTTTTTCCAATTGCCGTTGATGCAGCGATTATCCAACCTTACAACTACGCGATCAAATGATTACGCGGTTTGGATTACCGTTGGATTCTTTGAATATAAAGGCAGCGGTAACAACGCTTATATTGGACGAGAGTACGGTTTGGATAACGGGTCTCGTCAGCGATACCGGGCGTTCTATATGATCGATAGAACTCGTCCGGCAGGATACGAGCCGGGTATGCGTCATAACGCCGAAAATACAATTTTACTGCGAAGATACTTACCGTAAACAGATGTTTATTATCGGAAAATCTGAATTACCCGAATTTCAATACGCGCTGTCTGCCCTTCCCCGAAAGGCAGACAGTACGTTTTTTGTTGAAATTGATGCCGCCGTTAAATCCGACCGTCAGCCGGAGGTAATAATCCTTTTGCAGTCTTTTCCGGGAGAGTATTCTCAATCGGATTGCTCTGTTTTAACGGAACGTTTTCCCCTTGCGGCGATTATTCTGGTCTATTCCTGTTGGGGGGAAGGAGAACGACGAACGGGGCACCCGCTGGTCGGTGTAATTCGGATAGCGTGGTATGATTTTCCGTTTTGGTTTTCGGCAGAATACGCTCTGTTTTGTTCAGGAGTTTTGTCGCAGCTTTCTTTACCCAGTTCGGCGTCCGATGCCCAAAGAGCGATTTTGGATTCGCAACAAGCTTTTCCCCCTGCGATCGGTAAAAAAGTCTGGATTTGTTCGGATACCGCTTCGCAGCGCGAAACAACCGCTCGATTCTTTCGATTAACGCAAGCCTCGGTTTGGACGGGCGGATTACTGGACTGTCCTGCTGAAAACAGCGGTTGCCCTGATACGATCTTGCTGTTTCCCGACTATTTAACCCCGGCGGTATTATCGCGGGTAAGTCAATATCGCGTATCGTTTCCCGCTTCCCAGATCAACGTTTTGATTTATCAGCCGCGACTGAACGAAATTAATCAATATTTATCCGCCGGAGCAGATAACGTACTTTCCTGCAATCCCGATTTTATTTTAGGTCAGAAAGGACCGTTAATCCTTCAGAGGGCGAACCAATCCGCTTTTTCTTCCGATTTTCGGCATGAAGTTGAAACTGATTTATTAGCAACCGAAGATTTTATCATCGTAAAAAAACTCAAACACGGACGCGATTTTTGGTCAGAAGAAAAAAACCGTCAACGGCTGAACAATATTCTCCGCTTTTACACGATTCTGTCCAATACCTGGCAGTTGGAAAACTCTGTCGAACAAATCGACCGTTCGCTTGGCGAAACGCTTAAATATGCCGGAGACGCCTTTATGCAGTTGGGCGATTATTCCCAAGCCGATTCCGCCTATAAATCCTATTTGAAAATATGCCGATTACGAATAGACAAATTTCCAGACGATACAGACGTTCAGCGCAATTACGCGTTGGCTCTTTTGCGCTCCGTAACCGTACTGCTTAAATCAGGGAATCCCAAAGATACAGAATCGGACAAACAACGACGGCTTCAAACCGCGCAACAGACCCTGCTTCCGGTTTTATCTCTTTTTGAATCGATTGCACAAAAAAAGCCGGGAAATCTGAAATCACAGCGCAATATAAGCGTTGTCTGTTTAATGCTAGGCGATATTGCCCTGCTGCGGGGAGAGCGTCCAGCGGCTGAAAATTATTACGCCCGATGCCGTTCGATTCGTCTGAGTTTATTGGAGCAACTGCCTGACAATCCGCAGGTTCAGCGGCATTGGCAAGAAATCGATTCCCGGAAAACGTAAACGGGTTCTACTTGACTTTTTCCGGTTTGCATAACAAACCGCAGTCGTTTCATTTCGCCTCAATCAATAAAATAAAGGGATTGTATTATTCTGTTCAGGCGAAATCAAAACGACGTCAAGTGAAAAAAATCAAGGTGTCATAGTATAAATCAGCAAACGCCGCCCCCGTTGTATTACGCGGGAACGTTTACCTGTTCCAAAATCGATTCAATAATCTGCTCGGTTAGTTCGCGTCTGTTTTCCTGTAAATACCCGTTGGGAATAATTCGATGGGCTAAAACCGGCACGGCTAAAGTCCGAATATCGTCTGGAACGCAAAAACTCCGGGCCTCGCAAAAAGCCCATGCCTGCGCAGCCCGATATAAAGCCAACGCTCCTCGAGGAGAAACGCCCAAACGGAGCGCACTGCTTTTTCTGGTTGCGGTTACGATTTCCAAAATATACGCTTTCAAAGACGTTTCAACTTTAATCTGCCGCACTTGCTGCTGTAAATCCAGGATATTTTCAGCCGACAGAACCGGTGAAATTGCGTCTACTCTATCTACCGTATTGTGAGAATCCAGAATTTCCATTTCAATTTCCGCAACGGGGTAGCCGAGACTGATTCGCATTAAAAACCGGTCCAGCTGACTTTCCGGCAGCGGGTACGTTCCCTCGTATTCCATCGGGTTTTGTGTTGCAATAACCATAAAAGGCTGTTCCAACGGCCATGTTTTTCTATCGCAGGACACCTGATTTTCTGCCATCGCTTCCAGCAACGCCGACTGCGTTCGGGGCGTCGTTCGATTTATTTCGTCCGCTAAAATAATATTGGCGAAAATCGGACCGGGCTGAAAGGTAAAATCGCCGGTTGCGGAATTGTAAACCGAACCGCCGGTAATATCAGACGGCAACAGATCAGGGGTAAACTGAATCCGCTTAAATTGCCCGTCGATTGATTTGGCAATCGCGCGTCCGAGCAGGGTTTTACCGACTCCCGGCGCATCTTCTATCAACAGATGTTCACCTGCTAGAAGCGTGCAAACCGCCATACGGATTTTTTCGTCCTTGCCTAAAAGAACTTTACCAATATTCGATTCCAATGCGGATAATTGCTCATTCATAACTTTTGCGCCTAAAATTAATATACCGAAATAAATACGATTCGGGTTCCACGTTAAAGGAAAAACTCAATCTATACTAGTATAACATAAAATACGCGCTTTTGCAAGGAAGAGGTTGTATTCCTTTTTCCATCGGGTATTTCCCCGCGATTCAATTCGACTCCCGTCGTTCCTTTCAACGGAGATTTTCATAAAACGGATTCTAAAATGGATTCGATTTGGTTCGATTCATAGAGCGAAATTAAAACGATGTCGGCAGGAAAAATCAAGTAATCATAGTATAAAAATCCGCCGTCCGAGTAAAATCTGAGATTTGTTACAAAGATGTTACAAAAAAAGGCTTGCATTTTTCTCCTTTATCCGTAATAATAGTATCTGTAAATGATCATTTCGTAGAAATACTGATTTCTTACAGAAGTCATAGTATACCTTACCCAATTTTCCTCATTTTTAGGAGAAAAACCATGAAAAATCGATTCCTTTTGTTGCTGCTGCTTTCCAGTCTGATTAGCATCAATTTGTTTTCAGAGATAAGCTCGCAATCCGCTTTCGGACAGGGAGTTCTCGTTTCCGATACCGCCGGCCGGTTGCCGCGGGCGATAATAATCATTCAGCCGCCCATGCCGCCGATTCGTCCGATTCCGGTTCCGACTCCCGTAATTCCGACTTTGGAATACAAAATCAGTAAAATCGACGTCCAAGCCCATCTAACCGATCAGGCGGCGGAAGTTCAACTATCTCAAACATTTGTCAACGAAGGTTCTACCCAAATGGAGGTTTCGTTTGTCTTTCCTCTTCCGTACGACAGCGCTATCGAACAATTGGTTTTGATGGTTGACGGGAAAGAATACCCCGCTAAACTTATGGCCGCCGACAAAGCGCGAGAAATTTACGAAAGTATCGTTCGTAAAAATAAAGACCCGGCTTTGCTGGAATGGATTGGATACGGCATGTTCCGAACCAGCGTGTTTCCGATTCCTCCCAAGGCGTCGCGAACGGTTTCATTGAAATACGTACAGCTATGCAAACAAAACAACGGACTCACTGATTTCCTGTTTCCGTTGTCGACGGCAAAATATTCAACCAAGCCGGTTGAAAAGATTAGTATTCACGTAACAATCGATAGTACCGACCCGATTCGTAACGTTTACAGTCCAACGCAGGAAATTAAAATTCAGCGTCCGACGGAAAAAACCGCTTCTCTTTCCTGGGAAGTGTCCGATACGGTTCCAACGTCCGATTTCCGCGTTTTGTTTGATGTCGGGACCGAAAAACTGACTACGCGTACCCTCAGCTATAAGCCGCAAACCAACGACGAAGAGGGCTATTTCCTTATTCTCGGCAATCCGGAAATCAACTCCAAGGACGAAAAACCGCTGCCGAAAAATATTTTCTTCGCTCTGGATAATTCCGGCAGTATGATGGGCAAGAAAATCGAACAGGCGAAAGAGGCGTTAAAATTCGTTCTGAAAAATCTCCGAGATGGGGATTCGTTCAATATTCTCACCTATAATTCTTCTATAAGACTGTACAAAGATAGTCTACAAGTCAGTTCCGAACAAACCCGCAACGAGGCTCTTGTCTTTGCGGAAGGTGTTTACGCCGGAGGAGGAACCGATATTAATACCGCGATGCAAACCGCTTTAAAACAGGTCGAAAACGCAGGAAATAAAAATCCGAATTATATTTTCTTCCTGACCGACGGCTGTCCGACGGTTGGCGAAACCGACGAAGCGGCGATTGCAAACAACGCCAAGACCAACAACAAATCCAAGGCTCGTATTTTCGCCTTCGGGGTCGGTTACGATATAAACAGCCGACTGCTGGACAAATTGGTCAACAACA
>CAYZMZ010000081.1:6802-10333 GCA_964479655.1 uncultured Planctomycetaceae bacterium | reverse complement strand
TTCGTTGTCGCTCCAGGGCTGAACATCGAATCCGACAAACATCTGACGGAGTTTTTCTTCATCCGCCCAGATTTCCGGGACAAGACAAACGGGATATTTGGTTCCCGAGGCGGTCGGACAAACACCCGAAACGTGGTCTTGAGCCAGATGATTAAAAACCGTTGACTTGCCGATATTAGTCCCGCCGGTTACCGCTATGATAAGCGGACTTTCTTCACTGGATTGATACCGCAGTTTACCCAACAAAGAATCCCTCCAGGATTCGTTGCTGCTGTCAGACGCCTGTACCAACCTCGCCGTTGTATCCAACTGCTCAATGAGGGAGCAAAGCGATTCGATTGTATCGTGAAGATGGTTTAATGTATTCATACTATTATTATACAACCAAATTCCATATAATTCAATCCCCCGTTAAAAACAAAACAGCGAATTTGTTCATTCTTTATACTATGACTACTTGATTTTTTCTATTGACGCCGGGTTGATTTCGCCGCCAAGGAATAAAAATGCCTGTTTTACTGATTACGACGAAATGAAACGGCTATTTTATGATAATATTAGCCGGGAAATTTCAATCGGAATCAGTATATTTTCAGGAGACTACCCCAAACCGGTAATGGCGAACGTTCGGGGGCGACAAATAAATCCACCCAACAAAACAGAAGCGGCACGGGGATTACATGTTCGGCAGGTGCGCGCCCTGGTCGTCGGGCTGAATGGTCGATTTGAGGTATTCAATGTACTCCTTATCCAGTTTTTCAAAGGAGGAGCCGGTAATCTGACTCAACGACTGCGGATTATCCATGCCGGAATAGACGGTTGAAAGATAGGTAACCAAACAATCCCGGTATTTTCCCTCATCGTAGAAAATCAAAAACCAGGTTAGTCCTGCGGCTTGAGAGTATAGCGTTCCGACTTGCGGATGATTTTGATACTGCTCGCGGGACATTTTTGCAAAAACGGCAGACGGAACATAAAAATTATTCTTTAAGCAGCGATAGCGGGCGGCAAAAATTCTGTCGTCGGAAGGATTGCCTAGCTCATGTCGTCCGGGTTTATCGGTTAGTGATTCCATAAACGTAGCGATTCCCTCAATAACCCAAAAATTCGCGCTTTTTCCAGTACTGGGGACGTTTATATTGGGTGCGGGATTAAACGAAATATGACGAGATTCGGAAAACAGTTGATGCGTCGCTTCGTGAAGCATGGTTCTTTCGTCGTAATCAGAGCCGGCGAAGAAAAACGCCGCGCCATTGGTTCCGGTTTTCGTATTGGATTCCGAATAATATACCCCCAAGGTTTGACCGGCAAAGGAAGATTTTGTGATTCGGCTAACCTCGCTGATATACTGCTGTCGAGAACGATAGAAATAAACCTTGTGTTGAATCACGGGGAAATTCGCATTCTGTCCGGCAAAAAAAGCGTGCATCTGTTTATCTGTTGCGAAAAAACGCAGAAACAGCTGATTCCAGATCAAAACCAGATTTTCCAGTTTTCGTCCCAAAACAACGCCTTCTTCCAAAGAGGGATACGATTTTATGCTGTAATGCGGGGTAATAATTGTCCACGGGTCGTTTGAAGACTGTCTTAAAGAAGATTCCTGTTGGGCGGACATCCACTGATTGTTATAAAAACGATCACCCTTTTCGTAGCGGGGTACATAAGCCGCCGGAATCCAGCCGAATTTTTCGTGATTAACCAACCCGCTTTTCATCAAACGCACGTCAAACATCGTAGCCCATCGTTTTTGGTATTCGACATATCCAAGCATTTTGCGAATTTGTTTTTGCTGCGGATTTTCCCTCAGAGCCAGCATAAGTAAATCGAAAGCGAACGTCGTTCGTCCCTTAACGGCGTTGGCGCGAGCGTGCGAAATAAGCTGATTTCCGTGTTCTATTCTCAATTTGATAAAATCGGCCGCCCATTTTTTTTCGTTAGCCGAAGCGGTTGACGGAACAAGTGTCCAGGTAGAATCGGTAGTAATTTCGTACAGGCAGACTCTGTCTTTGGGAAAACTTTGCCCCCATTGCCGGGTAATTTTTTCCTGTTCAGGCAGATTGTTCGAAGCGCACCAGTCGGCTAACGTATCCAGTTTTTCCTTGTATTTTTCTCGAATTGTGTTTAACGCTTTCTGGGGAGATTGCGCGGGAGAAAAAGCAGGGATCCATAAACATACCAGTAAACAAAACAGCACTAATCGTTTCATGTTATTTATGTAATTGTTATAATAATATACTGGTTCCACTTGACTTTTTCCGGTTTGCATAACAAAAATCAGTCGTTTCATTTCGCCCTAATCGGCAAAATAAGGATTAGCTCAACTGTTCGGGCGAAATCAAAACGACGTCAAGAGGAAAATTCAAGCAGTCATAGTATAAAATTTTGGAATGGTAAAAATATATTCAGGGAATCTTATAACGAAAGCAAATAATCCATCAAGTCTGATTTTTCCTGATCAGACAGACGATTTAGTTTGCCATCGGTATTTCCATGATTTCCTTGATATAACAGCTGATCCAGGGTTGTATATCGTCCGTCATGCAAATAGGGGGCGGTACGATGTAATTCTATCAGTGAAGGGGTATCAAACTCGCAGTCGCCGAAGTCAAAATCGCTTTCGGTATTGACGTTGTGCATTTTCATATCGGTTAAATACGGACCGTAATGACACACCGCACAACCTGTTTTTCGGAGACTATGAAATAATTTCTTTCCCCGTTTTGCCGAATCGCACAGCGTTCCATCGGGATTA
Source organism: uncultured Planctomycetaceae bacterium (assembly GCA_964479655.1). Classification (GTDB taxonomy): domain Bacteria; phylum Planctomycetota; class Planctomycetia; order Pirellulales; family Thermoguttaceae; genus RUG11551. The sequence goes on along the minus strand of CAYZMZ010000081.1, from coordinate 7,581 downwards.
ATTTTCGGACCGGGAATCGGCTTGAGCGACTTAAGGTATTCATCTACATCCAAATAATCCGATTCCGGTCGGGGACTAAAATGAATATGGATAAAGCCGGCTTTGACCGCTTCTTCTGCCGTTGCCCGAACTCCCAACGCCATGCAAGGGGGCGTTTGATGAGCCAACAACATCGACTTTGTATTTTTATGATTTCCCGTTCCATCGTTGAGTAAATCCCAATTCATGCCGTCAACCCGAGCGTCAGGATGACAGGTAGCGCAGGAATGCCAGGATTCCAGAGAGGCTTCTCCGTCATGGAACAAAATTTCACCTCTACGTTCAGCGGACAGCAGTTTTTTATCGCCCAAGGCAATCAAACGAGGGGTTGTCTGCGTAAATCGTTCCACCTGATCTGTAGTATTGGACGTTTTTTCAATGGATTTGTTCCGGGAGAAAACCGCCAGATTATCGGAAAAATATCCGGCTAGAACGGTATATTTATCATTCATAGCGACCGCTCTGGGACCAATAACATCGGGCATAGAAATGCGTTTTATTATTTGAGAAAAAGAGCCTACGCCGAAATAATAACTATTTTGATAAGTCATTCCCAAACTATCGCGCTCAATTTGACGGAGCAATTTTTCCATCGAAAAAAACACCGCTTCCCGATTGCCGGCTACCGAGATACACAGCAACTGTCCATCGGGCGATATTTTTATTTCCCACGGATTGCAAACGCCAATTGTGGAGTCATCCAGCAAATAGGTAATCGGAACGGACTGGGGTTTGGTACT
>CAYZMZ010000081.1:0-6792 GCA_964479655.1 uncultured Planctomycetaceae bacterium | reverse complement strand
AATGTAAGCCCGTTTCGACTGGTCCAACCGCCGGCCAGTTGCGTGGTTACCGATCGATGGCTAGCCACATTGTGAACCAGCATCACCCATTGACCATCGGGCGAAATCGTCATGCCGCGAATTACCGTAGAACCGTCGGTAAGCGGATAATGAATCGCCGAATTATCTTCCAGGTTGATTTTTGAAACCGCCGTTGAAACGACCGAGCCGTTAGAGGGAACTGTCGGAAGCGCGTTGCCGACGAAAAGCGTTTTTTGATCTGGCGTGATTACCATGGTTGTCGGTTCGCGTAAAACCGGTATAACCAGAGAGGATAATTCTGCCGTTTTATCCGGCGATATATCCAGTACCATTATATCGTTGTTGAATCGCCGTCCGACATACAGTTTATTTGTTTGGGGAGCTGCTGCCAACGCCCACGGCGTATGAATATATTTCCACGTGCGCAAAATTTTACGATCAACCATATCTATTTCCAGCACCTGACCGTCTATCCAGCCGCAGGACAGATAAATTTTATTACCGCAGGTAATCATACAATGCGGCTGTAGAGGCAAAGGCATTTGATGCAACAATTTCCCCTGGGAAACAGAAAACCAGTCCAATCGGCAAGCGTCCTGCTGTAATATAAGCAACGTATCGTCATCGATAAACAAAAGCTCACTTGGTCCGCAATAATCCGACGCAGAGCCTTGTTTTGATGGTTCCGCAACAGTACAGACGGAAATAATCAGCAAAACGGCGATTGTATTATATATCTGACTAATTTTGATCGCCATCTCCAATACCTACTCCATCTGCACGATTGCATAAACAGCCGAATATTTCAAGATTAATTGCGTATTTAACGGAACGAACAGATCCGTCCAGCATCGCGGCGTTGAAAAAAGCCGCATGCGAAGAACCAAAATAGGGAGTTGAGATTCCCGTGCCGATTCCTCGCGTATCCAGACGCGGTTTACGGGCGTTGGCGTTGGTAGAATCGCTATTTTTTTTATCGCAAACAGGTTCATACGTTTGCCAGCCGTCGTACTTTTCCGGTCGTCCATCTTGTCCGTCAAAATAAGGTCCAAAACGAACCGTTTCGCAATCCCAGCCGATAAAAGCAACGGAATCGTCGTTGAGGGCGGTTCCTGTTTCGTAATATTCCGGGGCGAGGTATTTTTCGGCTACGGCGATAGTATGAGAGGCGCCATCACGAATTTCTTTGGTCGTAACAACATCTGAACGTCTGACCACCCCATTGGATTTAATCACCATTTCGGAATAGGATTTGTTTTTCCCGCGATACCAAGGGCAGTTTGTTTCATCGCCATAGCATTTTGAATCGCCCGTCGGGGCACCGCTGCCGTCGAAAGTATCTACAAAGTTTCCGCCGTTGGCTGCGTAGTCGGTTTTCGCAAACAACGTTAGATTGCCTTTGTCCATGTTAGAGGGAAATTTGGAAGCGGGATAGCCCTGCGAAGGACGCCGGGTAGGACAATGGAAAAACTTGGTCGGCGTTGCGTTGGCGCGTCCGATTAACTTCATTTTTGTAGAGTTGGAACTGCTCGCCGAATCGATATTAGCCCCCATATCGTGCAGAGCCTGCAATTCACAATACGGCAGTATGTTATACAACCACCCGCCAGGCTGAGTTCGGGAAAAACCGCGGTCGGGGTCGCCCGTCCAATTGTACCAGCCTCCGGCAGGCAGCCAAGAATTTTGTGTGTTATGCGTTTGCATCGCCAACGCCAGTTGTTTAAGCTGATTTTTACATTGCATCTGACGAGCCGATTCCCGAGCCGCGTTGACCGCCGGCAGCAAAAGGCTCATCAAGATACCGATGATTGTAATTACGACCAGCAATTCTACCAAGGTAAAGCCGGTTGAGTTATTTCGTTTGTAGGTGAACGACGCATTCATTATATTGCTCCCGCCTGTTTAAGGTCTGTCTTTATGATTATTGAATTTGCCCATTCAATATATATTATAGTATAACCTCTTTTTAAGATAATTGCAATAGCAAGGGAAAAAATATCAAATTATTCTCTGGGGGGATAGATTTTTTCTTAATAATCTTTACAATATAGTCAGTAAGCGTTGCCATGACAATTATACTAGTTTCACTTGAAATTTTGTCGGCTTGTATTATCATAAAACAGACGTTTCATTTTGCCTTCATCCGTAAAACCGGGTGTTTTTATTTCTCGGGGGCGAAATCAAAACGGCGTCGATAGAAAAATTCAAGTAGTCATCGTATAAAACGGGCATGGAATTTTATTTTCTCCCCCCTTAACCAATAAATACAACAATTATGTGGTTTAAACAAGAATCGTCCCAACTGTCGCGAGAACAGGTTTTGGAATTAGCTGTTCAATACGCTCAGGAAGCCAAAAAACGCATTTGCGCCAATCCCAAAAAGGTACTTTTACTTCCTCCTGATATTACCCGCGCTCATTCAGGAGCCGGTTGGATTACGGAAGAATTGTATAAAATTTTTACCGCAGACGGGGCGGACGTCCATCTAATCCCGACTCTCGGTCAGCACGTTCCTCATACGCCCGAGCAGAATAAGTGGATGTTTGGCAGCGTTCCAGAAGAAAAAATTCACGTTCACGACTGGCGCAACGGGTCAACGGTAATCGGCGAAGTTCCGGTTGATTTCGTCAAAGAGGTGTCTGAAGGCAAGGTAAATTGGGCAATACCGGTAAGTTTAGACAATCGTCTGCTCAATGAAAAGTGGGATTTAGTGCTCAATGTCGGGCACGTGGTTCCTCACGAAGTTTTGGGATTTGCCAATCACAACAAGAATTATTTTATCGGTTTAGGCGGAAAGGACATGATTTGCGCTTCGCATTTGATGGCTGCCTGTTGCGGAATCGAAAATAATCTGGGAACGCTTACCACGCCGCTGAGAAAATGCTTTAACAAGGCGGAAGAGGATTATTTGGGATTTTTACCCCATGCGTACTTTGAGGTTGTTATGGCTTACAACGACAACGGCGAATTGGTTCATACCGGCGTTTATTGCGGTGATGATGTTGAAACGTATTTGGAAGCCGCCAAAGCCTCGCAAAAGCAGAATATTACGGTCGTCCCCCCGTTGAAAAAAATTGTTGCGGTTATGCAGGGAGATGAATTTTACTCAACCTGGGTTGCCAATAAAGCAATTTATCGAACTCGAAAGGCGTTGGCTCAGGGCGGAGAATTGCTGATTCTTGCTCCGGGATTAAAGCGTTTTGGGGAACAGCCGGAAATTGACGCCTTGATTCGGAAATACGGCTATTCCGGTACGGAAAATGTGATGAAACTGTATAACGCCTGTCCGGAAGACGGCGATTTGAAAAACTTTGCCGTCGGAACAGCGCATTTGATTCACGGATCTTCCGAAGGGCGATTCAAAATTACGTACGCTCCGGGTAAAATGAGTCAAAAAGATATAGAATCCGTTTGTTTTAGCTACGCGAATCTGGACGAAATGCTAAAACGCTATAATCCGCAGCAACTGAAAAATGGGTTTAATACCATGCCGGACGGCGAAGAGATTTACTTCATCTCGACCCCTTCTGCCGGTCTGTGGAGTACAAAAGAGCGATTAAACTAACGCGGCTTTCTCACAATTCAATATCACGTTGAATCGGTAACAGTCTACCAGATTTAGATCGGAAAACCCCTATATTGGCAAATATAGGGGTTTTCTTTCTTTTAAAGGCAATAATATTTAATTAATTGTCAAATAATATTAACAAACAGTTGACGCGCTTGCAATTATAACTGCCCTTCTTTGTTGAAAAAAGAGACTTGTATACCAGCAAAATTATTTTACTTTTGGCACTTGAGTTTTTCAAACCATGCCGATACAAACCGTTTTAGCTTCGCTTAGGTATTGAAATATCAGAAAAATAACAGTTTTTTGTAGTGAAGTTATAACGGTTTAGTCTAAAATACGCCACTAATCGATATAATAATATCAATAAAGTCATATTTATATATTCACTGAAAATAAAACCGGATTTTCGTTATTTCTTCACGCGAATAGGGAAAGTATTTTGCCGCTCACGTCAAATTTAAAGAGAACAGCTTGAAATTTACGAGAGTTTTAAATAAGTAGTGTTTTCTTGTTTAGCAAAGAAGAAAAGAATAAAATAATTTCTTTGAGGTATAAATAACAATTTTCGTGCATATATTACGCAGTGAACAAATTCTTTCAAATAGCTATTTTGTGAAGGATTCTTGTAAAAAAATTATATACAGAACAAGCAGATAATATTCGCTTATCATTACATCTTTTAAAACAGATATATACTGCATATAAGTAAAAAAATAGACTGTTGTTATAAAATTTACGCTGGTTTTAAGAAAAAAGTGGAATACCCGCTAAGAATATTTACTTTTTGCCCTTGACAGCTTCAAAAACTTTGCTATACTCCCGCTTAATTTAGTTGGTTTTATCAATGATTGAGATCATTGAGTGTTTTTCGGATGATGTCCCTACCATTACATCGTTCGATAATATTTGAGGTGGTAAGAATATTAAATATATTGGAAGAAACAAAGTGATGTTACGTTGTTTTTTGAGAATTGTAACCGTTTTTGCTGTTGCTATAGCAATCCAGTTCAACGTTGAATCCTGTTTGGGCGCAACAGTAACTTGGAACGGTTCGGCGGAAGACAATAGCTGGGATACGGCAACTAACTGGGATAGCGAAAGCGTTCCGTCTAAAAATTCCGAGATTATTGTCGGAAAAGATAATTCCGCTCCGGTCAACGTTGTTAAAGACGGAGTTTTATCTGTCGGCAAATTGATTATTGGGCAGGTATCTACTTCAAACACCCAAAACGACAATTTTGTACCGCAAACAGTTGGTTTAACGGTCAACGGAAATTTTTCTGCTAGCATTGTTAAAATTGGACAGGATGGATATGGTGCTTTAACGGTAAAGGGAGATGGAACTGAAACATCGTACGCCAACTTCGGCACGGGAAGTACCGGGGATTATCTTTGGATTTCGTATGCGACTACCGATAAATCTTATGTCTGCAAGGACGAATCTACAAAAAAGACCAATTCAACATGTTCCGTTTTGGATTTATCCGAAGTACATGATGTAACATTTAATATGAATAGAATCGCTATTGCAGCTAGAAACAATAATACAAACGATTCTCTTTCAGGTTTTCATTTTGACGAAGGGGTAACGGTTTTACTGGGCTACAATAATACAATTACAACGAAAACCTTTGAAATGGCAAGCTCTTACGGTCAAAACCTCAGTGCCTTACAAACCACAGTTACCTTTGGAGCAGGAATCAATACGCTTAATATCGACAACATGACAATTGGCGGTATGAAGGCCGACGCAGACGATAGTTTCAAATCTACGGGGCATTTGGCCGGCATTAAAGACGGCGGAACCTTCATATTAAACGGAAATAGCGGAGTTGGAAGTAAAGCGAATCTGTATATTGCCAATAATGCAGGGACAAAAGATGGCAAACTTGGATTAGATACATTCAATACGAGTATCGCCACTTTGGATTTGTCCAACGCTTCAAAAGTTGAAATGAATCTGGGTAATTTGACCATTGCTCGTCATGAATCCACGAATAATACCAAGAAGGAAGGTTCGGCAATTGGAACGTTGAAACTGGGAAACAACGCGACCGTAACCGCAGATTCGGTTAATATGTCAATTATCAAAAATCTGACCGATGGAACCAATAATATTGTTTCTACCATTGAATTAGGCGGAGTCAGTAATATCCACGTTACCGATTCGGTTACGATGGGAAACAACCAAAAATCCATATCGAATATCAAATTTTCCGATGGAGGTGTTGTTCAGGTTGACAATTCGATAAACGTTACCGGCATAGCCAATATAACCGCAACTCAAACGGCTAAAAACAGTGCTATCGGAGCGGTTACGGCAACCAAGGCGGTGGTAATTAACGCGGATAGTACGTTTAATGTATCGGGAGCTACGGTAACAACCGATTCCTTGACGGCCGCTTCCAACTCGAATATTTCGATTATCAACGATGGTGCTCTTATTGCCGATTCATTTACGACAAGCGGGACGAGTAAAATTACCATTGGAACGGCGGGAAACCAATCCGATAATTCGTTAATGCAAATTAACGGAACGATTTCCAATCAAGGTCCCACGACATTTGTTCTTAACAGCGGAACGGTTCAGGCGGAAGTAATTGAAGTTACTATCGCCGACGGTCAAACCAATCCGGTTTTTGAATTTTTAGGCGGAAAGTTGATTGTAGATAACTTTAATGTAAAATCTTCGGACACAAAAAACAATGCGTCAGCCGTCAACTCCTTAACAACACTCCAGGCAAGTTCCGAAAACGTTCAGGTTACAGCGGATTCATCGAGCTTAAATACGCTGCATCAAAATGGGGTGACGGCCTTTTTATCTCCTGGCGACGACGGTGTTTGCGGTAAAACCTTGATTAAAGGGAATTACGTTTTGGACAGCGGCGCCATTACTTTGGATATTACAACCAATGGCGACCAAGATACTTTAGAGGTACACGGCTCGGTTACGTTGAGCAATTCTACCGATGCACAAATCATAATAAATTTATTGAAAACAGAGGGGAACAGCGAAATTCTGAACTCAGCCCCTCTGTTTTCGATGATGGCGGCAGCAGAAAGTGATTCGGATTTAGTTCTGGTTACTCCTGCTGAACAAGAAAGTACGTTAGATCGAATCGTCTTGTTTAGTGCCGATTCGATTAATATAGACGGCGATATTCAAGAATGGGCCAATACTCATATCGTTAATTTAGACG